>NZ_JBFALG010000012.1:0-118609 GCF_040656135.1 Micromonospora sp. NPDC050200 | reverse complement strand
CTTGCGCTTTCACCATATCCCGCCTGTTCCCTCGTCAGCCGCCCGTTCCCACCGAGTCCTTGCCCGACATGGCGGGTGGGGGGGGGGGGGCCCGCGCCCCCGCCCCCCCACCGCCGTCGATCGTCCTACTCGAAGTCGCCGCCGAAGTCGTCGCCGCCGAAGTCGCCCTCGAAGGCGTCCTCGATGAGCTCTCCAGCGATCAGGCCGCCGGCGACGCCGAGCGCCGCACCGGCGACCATGCCGCCCATGCCGTGACCCCGGTGGCCCTGGCCGTGGCCGTACTTCTGCGCACCGCCGAAGCCGGAGGCGCGCAGGCTGCCGTAGCGGGAGGTGGTCTCCCGCAGCCAGCCGTCGACGACCTGCGCCCAGTCGACGCGGTCGGCGTCGGCGTGCGAGACGGTGTAGCGGCCGAACGCGTCGTGGCCGGCGCTGAGGAAACCGCCCCGCTTGTCACACTCGAGGATCACCTCGACGCCGTGCGGGCTGGTCACGAAGGTCAGCTCGACCTCGGTGACCGTCTGCGCGTACTGCGGCGCGGCGAAGAACTCGACCTCCTGGTAGAACGGCAGCGTCTGCTGGCTGCCGCGGATGTGGCCGCGCTCCAGGTCGGCGTGCTTGAACCGGAAGCCCAGCCGCTGGAAGGCCTCCAGGATCTGCTCGTGCACCGGCAGCGGATGGACGTTGACCTGGTCCAGGTCGCTCTTGTCCACCGCCCGGGCGATCGCCAGCTCGGTACGCAGACCCATGGTCATGCCGTGCAGGCGCTGGCCGTACACGTCGGTGATCGGGGTCTCCCACGGCACCGGCAGCTGGAACGGGATGGACAGCTGCTGCTTCGGGGCCAGCTGCAACGGCCCGCTGACCGCCATCCGCTGGAACTCCATGACGCCGGCGTACTCGGTGTCGCCGCCCTCGATCTCCACCCGGGTGACCAGGCCGACGGTGATCTGCTCGATGTTGGCCGGGGCGTCCCCGCCGACGAGGTTGACCTGCCCGTCGAGGGTCAGGCCGGGCCGGGTGTTCGGGTTGGCCAGGACGGTGTCGACGCTGGGCCCACCCACGCCGAACGCGCTCAGCATCTTCTTGAAGACCATCGACACTCCCGTAGCACGGACGAAGCGCTCCAGGGTGGAGCGCGGACGCTTACCCAGCGCACCCTATCCGGAGCGGCTGTGAAATGCCTGAAAAGCGCGGCGGCCCGGCATCCCGGCCAGGGTCGCAGGGCCGTCCCGCCGGACGCTGCGGACGTGATGACGTGAACGACTCACCGCGCCGCCGCGGTCAGTCCGCCTCGACGACGACCAGCTCGCCGACCTGCTCGCCGACCTGGCGGCGCCCCTCCGGCGGCAGCTTCGAGTCGGTGATCAGCACGTCCGCCTCCGCCAGCGGGGCGATGGTGGCGATGCCGATGGTCTCCCACTTGGTGTGATCGGCCAGCACGACCAGCCGCCGGGCGGCGCTGATCAACCGCCGGTTGACCGCCGCCTCCAACAGATTGGGCGTGGTGAAGCCGGTACGCGGGCTCATCCCGTGCACGCCGAGGAAGAGCAGGTCGACGTTGAGCGAGCTGATCGCCTCCTCGGCGACCGGCCCGGTCAGCGCGTCCGACGGGGTACGGATGCCACCGGTGAGCACCACGGTCTGATCGGCGCGCGGGTTCTGGTAGAGCGCGTCGGCGACCGGGATCGAGTTGGTCACCACGGTCAGCCCGGGCACGTCGGCGAGCATGGTGGCCAGCGCGGCGGTGGTCGTACCGGCGGAGAGCGCGATCGCCCTGCCGGGCTCGACCATCCGCGCGGCGTGCTCGGCGATGGCCCGCTTCTCGCCCTGCTGGCGGATCGACTTGGCGGCGAAGCCGGGCTCCTCGGCGGAGCCGGGCCCGGCCAGCGTCGCACCGCCGTGCACCTTGTCGACCAGGCCCCGCTCGGCGAGCACCTCCAGGTCCCGCCGGATGGTCATGTCGGAGACCCCGAACCTGCTGACCAGGTGGCTGACCCGCACGCCGCCGCGCTGCCGGATCAGCTCCAGGATGGCGGTCTGCCGTTGCTGGGCGAGCATCGAACCTCCTGACCGGGCGGACGGGGAAACGGTACGCGGGTCAGGCCGTCGCCGGGCTCGCCGGTGCGACGGCCGGGACCGCTGCGGTGCGCTCCTCCCGGACCACCGCCACCTCGCCGGCCGCCACCCGCAGCTCGCCGGCGCAGGGCGTGCCGCCGAGCAGTTCGGTGCCGGTGACGTCGAGCCGGACCTCGGCGTCGGTGTGGTTGACCACGAAGAGCCAGGACCGGTCGCCGGTGCGGCGGCGGACCACCTCGACGTCGGTCGGCGCGGGCACCGGGGGACGCGCCCCGGCCTCGGCGAGCAGCCTGGCCACCAGGCGGTCGGTGGCATCCTCGTCCAGCCTGGTGCCGACGTACCATGCGGTGCCCGCGCCGACGCGGTGCCGGGTCAGGGCGGCGACCCCGGGCAGCGGCCCGTCGGCGTACGAGGCGAGCACCTCGGCGCCCTCCGGGTGCAGCCACTCGGTCCACACGTCGGCGGTGGACCCGTCGTCGAGGCGTACCCGCTCGCCGTCGCGTAGCGGGAAGAACTCCTCGGTGCGGATGCCGAGCAGTTCACGGAACGCCCCCGGGTAGCCGCCGAGGCGGATGTGGTCGTGCTCGTCGACGATGCCGCTGAAGTACGTCACCAGGGCGGTGCCGCCGCCGGAGACGTACGAGCGCAGGGCCTCGGCGTCGGCGTCGCGGACCAGGTAGAGCGTCGGCACGAGGACCAGCTTGTAGCCGGAGAGGTCGGCCGAGGCGTGCACCACGTCGGTGGTGACGCCGGCCCGCCAGAGCGCGCCGTACAGCGCGGTGAGGCGGTCGGGGTAGGTGACGTCGACGCTGGGGTGGGAGTCGAGCTCGACCCCCCACCAGGCCTCCCAGTCGAACAGGATCGCCACCTCGGCCTCGACCCGGCTGCCGCGCACCTCGGCGAGGGCCCGCAGGTCGGCGCCGAGCCGGCACACCTCGCGGAACACCTTGGTCTCCGGGCCGGCGTGCGGCACCAGCGCCGAGTGGAACTTCTCCGCCCCGGCGCGGGCGGCCCGCCACTGGAAGAACAGCACCCCGTCGGCGCCGCGCGCCAGGTGGGTGAGGCTGTTGCGGCGCAGCTGGCCGGGGGTCTTGGCGACGTTGCGCGGCTGCCAGTTGACGGCGCTGGTGGAGTGCTCCATCAGCAGCCACGGGTCGCCGCCGGCGACGCCGCGGGTGTGGTCGGCGGCGAGCGCCAGCCCGACGTGCGACAGCGGGTCGGCGGCGGTGAGGTAGTGGTCGTTAGCGACGACGTCCACGTCGGACGCCCAGGAGTGGTAGTCCAGGTACTTGCTCTCGGTGCCGATCATGAAGTTCGTGGTGACCGGCTGGTGCACCAGCCGCTTGAGCACCCCCCGCTCGGCGCGCAGTTGGGCCCGCTGCTCGTCGGAGGAGAAGCGCAGGAAGTCCAGCTGCTGGGTGGGGTTGGCGAAGGTCGGCGCGGAGCGCGGCGGGTTGATCTCGGCCCAGTCGCCGTAGCGCTGGCTCCAGAAGGTGGTGCCCCAGGCGGCGTTGAGTGCGTCCAGGCCGCCGTAGCGCGCCCGCAGCCAGCGGCGGAACGCCTCGGCGCTGACGTCGCAGTAGCAATGCACGTTGTGACAGCCGAGCTCGTTGGAGATGTGCCACAGCACCACGGCGGGGTGCGCGGCGTACCGGCCGGCGACCGCCTCCACCAGGGCCAGCGAGCGCTCCCGGAAGACCGGCGAGCTGGGACAGTACGCCTGCCGCCCGCCGGGCCAGAGGATCGTTCCGTCGGCGGTGCGGGGCAGCGTCTCCGGGTGCCGGTGGGCCAGCCACGGCGGCGGGCTGGCCGTGGCGGTGGCCAGGTCGACGGCGATCCCGTTCTCGTGCAGGACGTCGAGGGCCCGGTCGAGCCAGCCGAACTCGTACCGGCCGGGGGCCGGTTCGAGCAGCGCCCAGGAGAAGATGCCGACCGAGACCAGGTTGACGCCGGCGCGGCGCATCAGCGCCACGTCGTCGGCCCAGACCTCCTCCGGCCACTGCTCGGGGTTGTAGTCCGCGCCGTAGAAGATGCCGTCGCCCTGCCAGATCC
Organism: Micromonospora sp. NPDC050200; assembly: GCF_040656135.1. Taxonomy (NCBI): domain Bacteria; kingdom Bacillati; phylum Actinomycetota; class Actinomycetes; order Micromonosporales; family Micromonosporaceae; genus Micromonospora; species Micromonospora sp. NPDC050200. The sequence continues at coordinate 114,481 of NZ_JBFALG010000012.1, read as the reverse complement.
CGCGCTGCCGCATGAGAGCAGAGCGTGCCCCCGATGGCCGAGCAAGTCAACACTTTCCAACATCGACTCATTTCCAACGTTTACCGCCGGGATCCCTCGTCAACACTGCGGTATCGATCCCGAGCAGTCCCCTTGACACGGCCGCACGGAGGGGTAGCTTCAAGCGCCACCGGCAGTTCTTGTTCGCCAATGTTGGATCTCGGTGGATCCGGGTTGGCATCCCCGGACGCGCCGGGCCCCACCACCACCACCACTGAGGACCGTTGGGCGCAGCGCACCTCTTCATCCGCAGGAGGCACCATGTCCCGTCCCCGTACCGAAGCCGAGTACCTCGCCCGGCTCGTACCGCCCTCCGTCGCCGGCGTCGGACGTCGCTCGCTGCTCACCGGCGCGGCCGGCGCGGGCGCGCTGCTCGGCACCGGTCTGCTCGCCGGTTGCGGCTCCGACTCCGACTCCGACTCCGGCAGCAAGTCGGTGTCGGTGGGTTCGAACCAGTCGGACCCGAAGCCGAAGGAGGTCATCGCCAAGGTCATGGACGGGTTCCAGACCTCGTCCGGCCTCCAGGTCGCGGTGAACACCGTCGACCACAACACGTTCCAGGAGAACATCAACAACTACCTGCAGGGCAAGCCGGACGACGTGTTCATGTGGTTCGCCGGCTACCGGATGCGGTTCTTCGCCGCCAAGGGGCTGGCCGGCGATGTCAGCGACGTCTGGGGCAAGCTCTCCGGCTACTCCGACGCGTTCAAGAAGGCCTCCACCGGCGACGACGGCAAGCAGTACTTCGTGCCGTCGTCGTACTACCCGTGGGCCGTCTTCTACCGCAGGTCGGTCTGGCAGCAGCGCGGGTACCAGGTGCCCAAGACGCTCGACGAGCTCAACACGCTCGGCGCGCAGATGAAGAAGGACGGCCTCAACCCGATCGCCTTCGCCGACAAGGACGGCTGGCCGGCGATGGGCACCTTCGACATCCTCAACCTGCGGATCAACGGCTACCAGTTCCACATCGACCTGATGGCCGGCAAGGAGGCCTGGACCTCCGACAAGGTGAAGAAGGTCTTCGACACCTGGAACGGGCTGCTGCCCCTGCACCAGGCCGACAGCCTGGGCCGCACCTGGCAGGAGGCCGCCCAGTCGTTGCAGCAGAAGAAGAGCGGCATGTACCTGCTGGGCCTCTTCGTCGCCCAGCAGTTCAGCAACGACGAGCAGGACGACCTCGACTTCTTCACCTTCCCGGAGATCGACCCGACGATCGGGGCGAAGGCCCTGGACGCGCCGATCGACGGCTACATGATGGCCCGCAAGCCGAGGTCCGAGGCGAACGCCAAGAAGCTGCTGGAGTACGTCGGCTCGAAGGCCGCCGCGGACATCACCGTGAAGAACGACCCGAGCACCCTGGTGGCCAACGGCGGCGCCGACACCGGCGGCTACACCGCCCTGCAGAAGAAGGCCGCCGACCTGGTCGGCTCGGCCACCGAGATCGCCCAGTTCCTGGACCGCGACACCCGGCCGGACTTCGCCTCCACTGTGATCATCCCGGCGCTCCAGCAGTTCATCAAGAACCCGAAGGACGTCGACGGGCTGCTGAACAGCATCGAGAACCAGAAAAAGTCGATCTTCACCAGCTGACGGCGAGAGGGGGAGGACATCGTGTCCGACCTGCCCCTGATCCAGGCGGATCGCGCCGTGCCGTCGACGGCTGCGACCACCACCGCCACGGGTGGTCGCGGCCGCCGGCTACGGCTCCTGTCCCGCACCGACCGCGTGGTGATCACGCTGATGGTGCTCGTACCGCTGCTGCTCGTCGTCGGGCTGATCTGGCTGCCGGCGCTCGCCACCGTGGCGCTCTCCGGCACCGACTGGGACGGCATCGGCCCCCTCGGCGAGATCGAGTGGGTGGGCGGTCGCAACTACTCCGACGTGGTCAACATCTACCCGCCGTTCGTGCCGGCAATTCAGAACAACCTGCTCTGGCTGGCGGCGCTCTTCGTGGTCGCCACCCCGTTCGGTATGTTCCTCGCCGTGCTGCTGGACAAGGAGATCCGCGGCAGCCGGTTCTACCAGACCGCGCTCTACCTGCCGGTGGTGCTCTCGCTCGCGCTGATCGGCTTCGTCTGGCAGCTCATCTACTCCCGCGACCAGGGCCTGCTCAATGCCGTGCTCGGCGGCGACACCGACTGGTACGGCGATCCGAACGTCAACATCTGGGCGGTGCTGTTCGCCGCCGGCTGGCGGCACGTCGGCTACATCATGCTGCTCTACCTGGCCGGCCTGAAGAGCGTCGACCCGTCGCTGCGCGAGGCCGCCGCGGTCGACGGCGCCTCGGAGGCCAGCACCTTCTTCCGGGTGGTCTTCCCGGTGATGCGACCCATCAACATCATCGTGCTGGTGGTGACCGTGATCGAGTCGCTGCGCGCGTTCGACCTGGTCTGGGTCGTCAACAAGGGCCGAAACGGCCTGGAACTGCTCTCCGCCCTGGTCACCCAGAACGTGGTGGGCGAGGCCAGCCGCATCGGCTTCGGCTCCGCGCTGGCCACGATCATGCTGGTCGTCTCCCTGGTCTTCATCACCATCTACCTGGCCACCGTGATGAGGGAGGACCGGCGATGAGCGCCCCGGCCAGGCGCCGCGCGCCGCTGCGGCCGGCCCGGGTGGTCCTGCACCTGTTCCTGGGTACGGTGGCGATCGGCTGGCTCTTCCCGATCATCTGGGCGGCGCTGACCTCGCTGCGGTCGTACGAGTACACCGCCGCCAACGGGTACGTCTCGCTCGGCGGCTGGACGTTCGACAACTACGTCACCGCCTGGGAGACCGCCGAGTTCGGCAAGCACTTCCTCAACTCGGTCTGGATCACCGTGCCGGCGGTGCTGCTGACCCTCTTCCTGGCCTCCTGCGTGGCGTTCGTGATCGCCAGGTTCAGCTGGAAGCTCAACATCGTCCTGCTCGGACTCTTCACCGCCGCCAACCTGCTGCCGCAGCAGGCGCTGCTGATCCCGCTGTTCCGGCTCTTCACCGAGGTGCCGCTGCCGGAGTTCATGAGCGACTCGGAGCTGCTCTACGACAGCTACTGGGGGCTGATCCTGGTCAACGTCGCCTTCCAGTGCGGCTTCTGTGTCTTCGTGCTCAGCAACTACATGAAGGCGCTCCCCCGCGACCTGTACGAGGCGGCGATGGTCGACGGCGCGAGCGTCTGGCGGCAGTACTGGCAGGTGACCATGCCACTGTGCCGGCCGGCCCTGGCCGCGCTGGCCACCCTGGAGGTCACCTGGATCTACAACGAGTTCTTCTGGGCCACGGTGCTGATGCGCACCGGCGACAAGTTCCCGGTGACCAGCTCGCTGAACAACCTGCGTGGCGAGTTCTTCACCGACAACAACCTGGTCTCGGCCGGCTCGGTGCTGGTCGCGATCCCCACCCTGGTGGTCTTCTTCCTGCTCCAGAAGCAGTTCGTCCGGGGCCTGACGCTGGGCGCCTCGAAGGGCTGACGTCGCCGGGGCCGGTCCTCCGGCTCCCGGCCCCACTGGACATTCGGAGGAGCGACATGCCTGTCAGTCATGAATATGCCTGACAGGCATGTCGCTCACCGCGATCCGGCCGCCCAGCGCCGTCACGGACAGCGACGGACACCGGCGGCCCTCACGGAGAGCTGAGCGGCCATGACGATTCCGACCGTCGTCCACCTGCGTCGGGCGGGGACCAGCCTGGTGCTCGACGCGCGTGGCCCGGGGCTCCCCCGGGTTGTGCACTGGGGTGCCGACCTCGGCCCGGTGCCCGCCGACGACCTGCCCGCGCTGGTGGAGGCCTCCATCCCGCCGGTGGTGCCGAGCAGCTTCGACGCGCCCACCGTGCTGTCGCTGCTGCCGGAGGCGAGCGCCGGTTGGAGCGGCCGGCCCGGACTCGGCGGCCACCGCGAGGGCACCGCCTGGTCCACCGCCTTCCGACTCGACCGGCTGGACGTCGCCGACGTACCCGGGCAGGACGGTGACCACGACGGACCCGGCGCGGCGCGGGTGACCGTGCGGGCGTCCGATCCCGACGCCGCCCTCTTCCTCACCGTCGAGGTCACGCTGGACCCGGCCGGCCTGCTCACGCTGCGGCACCGGCTGCGCAACGACGGCGACCGCCCCTACGAGCTGCGGGAACTGACGCCGGTGCTGCCGGTGCCGGCGGTCGCCACCGAACTGCTCGACCTCACCGGACGCTGGTGCCGGGAACGCGCACCGCAGCGGCACCCGTGGCCGATGGGCGCCTGGGTCCGGGAGGGCCGGCACGGGCGGACCGGGCACGACGCCACGCTGCTGCTGGTGGCCGGCACGCCCGGCTTCGGCTTCGGCCACGGCGAGGTGTGGGCGGTGCACACCGCCTGGAGCGGCGACCACGTCACGGTCGCCGAACGCCGGCCCACCGGAGAGTCCACCCTGGGCGGCGGGGAACTCCTCGCCCCCGGCGAGATCGTGCTCGCCCCCGGCGAGGAATACGCCACTCCCCTGCTGTACGCCGTGCACTCCGCCGCCGGCCTGGACGGGCTCAGCGACGTGCTGCACCGCCACCTGCGCGCCCGGCCCGGGCACCCGCGCACGCCCCGGCCGGTCACCCTGAACGTCTGGGAGGCGGTCTACTTCGACCACGAGCTGGCCCGGCTCACCGCGCTGGCCGACCGGGCCGCCGAGGTGGGCGTGGAGCGGTTCGTGCTCGACGACGGCTGGTTCCGGGGCCGCCGGCACGACCGGGCCGGCCTCGGCGACTGGTTCGTCGACGACGAGGTCTGGCCGGACGGGCTGCGACCGCTGATCGACCACGTACGCGGGCACGGGATGCAGTTCGGGCTCTGGGTCGAGCCGGAGATGGTCAATCCCGACTCCGACCTGTTCCGCGCCCACCCCGACTGGGTGCTCGCCGTACCCGGCCGGATGCCGCCCGAGTGGCGGCACCAGCACGTCCTCGACCTGGCCCACCCGGACGCGTACGACCACCTCCTCGAACGGCTCGACGCGCTGCTGGCCGGGCACGACGGCATCGCGTACCTCAAATGGGACCACAACCGCGACCTCACCGAGGCCGGGCACCGGGGCCGACCGGGTGTGCACGCGCAGACCCTGGCGGTCTACCGGCTGCTGGACGAGCTGCGCCGCCGGCACCCCGGCGTGGAGATCGAGAGCTGCTCCTCCGGCGGGGCGCGGGTCGACCTGGAGATCCTGCGCCGCACCGACCGGGTCTGGGCCAGCGACTGCAACGACGCCCTGGAACGGCTCGCCATCCAACGCTGGACCGGGCTGCTGCTCCCACCGGAGCTGGTCGGCACCCACATCGGGCCGGAGCGTTCACACACCACCCACCGGGTGCACGACCTGGGCTTCCGGGCCGTCACCGCGCTCTTCGGCCATTACGGCATCGAGTGGGACATCGGGTCGGTCAGCCCCGCGCAGCGCGCCGAACTGACCGCCTGGGTCGCGCTGCACAAGCGGCTCCGCCCGCTGCTGCACTCCGGCCGGATGGTCCGGGTCGACCACCCGGACCCGGCCGTCCAGGCGCACGGCGTGGTCGCCCACGACGGCTCCCACGCGGTGTACGCGGTGTCGCGGCTGGCCACCTCCGCCGCGCAGGTGCCCGGAGCGGTACGGCTGCCCGGCCTGGACCCGGTCCGGCGCTACGCGGTACGCCCACCGGCGGGCACGCCGGAGCCGGCGGTGGTGCAGCTGACCGGGCCGGGTTGGCTGCCGAAGGGGGTAACGCTGGGCGGGGCGGTGCTGGCCACGGTGGGATTGCAACTGCCGGCCCTGCACCCCGAGCAGGCGCTGCTGCTGGAGGTCACCGCGGTCGACTGAGAAAGTTCGGGAAAAACTTCACGCGGATGTAGAGAACCGGGGCGGCGGCTTCTACCTGGGGGTGAAAGCACCGAGAATCGGTGCTCGGACGTGAGGAGCCAGCCGTGAAGTACATGCTGCTGATGCAGTTCAGCGCCGCCGGGACCGACTTCCCGTCGATCGACACCTGGACGCCGGAGGAGATCACCGCGCACATCGCGTTCATGCGGGAGGTGAACGGCAAGCTCTCCGCCGACGGCGAGCTGGTCCAGGCCGAGGGGCTGGCCGGGCCGCAGCAGGCGCGGATCGTCCGGGCCGGCGCGGGCGGCGCGCCGGTGGTCACCGAGGGGCCGTTCGCCGAGACCAAGGAGTTCCTCGCCGGCTGGTGGATCGTCGACTGCGAGACCCCGCAGCGGGCGGTCGAGATCGCCGCGCACATCTCCACCGCCCCCGGGCCCGGCGGCCGGCCGCTCAACATGCCGATCGAGGTGCACCCGATCATGTCGGCGCCGCCGCAGGAGATGTGACACCTGGACACCCCGGACCGCCCCGTCGAGGACCTGCTGCGCGAACTGGCGCCGCAGGTCCTCGGCGTGCTCGCCCGCCGGTTCGGCGACTTCGCCACCGCCGAGGACGCCGTCCAGGAGGCGCTGCTCGACGCGGCCACCCAGTGGCCGGCGCAGGGGCTGCCGGACAATCCGCGCGGCTGGCTGGTCCAGGTCGCATACCGCCGGATGATCGAACTGGTCCGGGCCGAGACGGCCCGGCGCGAGCGGGAGGACCGCGCTGTCCGGCGGGAGCCCGACCTCCGGCGCACGGCCCCGGCGGCGGACGAGTCGCTGGCCACGGACCGGGACGACACCCTGGTGCTGCTCTTCCTCTGCTGCCATCCCACGCTGTCGACGGCGTCGGCGATCGCGTTGACCCTGCGGGCCGTGGGCGGGCTCAGCACCGCCGAGATCGCCCGCGCGTTCCTCGTGCCCGAGGCCACCATGGCCCAGCGGATCAGCCGCGCCAAGCAGCGCATCCAGGACTCCGGGGTGCCGTTCCGGCTGCCCGACCAGCGGGAACGGCAGGACCGGCTGGCCGCCGTGCTGCACGTGCTCTACCTGGTCTTCACCGAGGGGCACACCGCCAGCCTCGGCCCCGACCTGCGCCGCGTGGACCTGTCGGAGGAGGCGGTCCGGCTGACCCGGGCCATGCACGCGCTGCTGCCCGACGACAGCGAGGTCACCGGGCTGCTCGCGCTGATGCTGCTCACCGACGCCCGGGCCGCCGCCCGCACCGGCCCGTCCGGTGAGCTGATCTCGCTGGCCGACCAGGACCGCACCCGCTGGGACGCCGCCGCCATCGCCGAGGGGATCGCGCTGGTCACCCGGGCGATGGCGCGGGGACCCGTCGGCCCGTACCAGCTCCAGGCCGCCATCGCCGCGCTGCACGACGAGGCGCCCAGCGCCGCGCAGACCGACTGGCCGCAGATCCTCGCCCTCTACCAGGTGCTCGAACGGCTCTCCGGCAACCCGGTGGTCGCGCTCAACCGGGCGGTGGCCACCGCCATGGTGGACGGTCCCGAGGCCGGCCTGGCGGCGCTCGCCACGCTGGCCGCCGACCCCCGGCTGGCCGGGCACCACCGGCTCGACGCGGCCCGGGCCCACCTGTACGAGATGGCCGGCGACCGGGAGCGGGCGGTCGCGCACTACCGGGCGGCGGCCGGCGGCACGACCAGCCTGCCCGAGCAGCGCTACCTGACCATGCGGGCCGCCCGGCTCGCCGGCGGGGCGGTCGACAGCCGGCCCTGACCTCCCCGGCCGGACGGGCGCCTACTCGATGTTCTTCATCGGGTAGCCCGCGTCCGCGCACTTCTGCTTGAGCGTCGCCTCCGCCGGTGCGGTCATCGCCGCCAGCGAGTCGAACTCCACGAACGACGTGAACGTCGCCTCCTTCGCGGCGGTTTCGGACAGGCTCATCAGCGCTTCCTTGAGCGCGGGGTCGGTCACCTTGCTGGCCGTGTCCGCGAAGGTCGCCGAGGTGCTGGTGAAGAGCGGCTTCAGGGCCGCCAGCGCCTCCTTGACCCCCGTGGTGTCGCCCTTGGCCTCGGCGGTGACGCCCTTGACGATCTGGGCACGGGCTCCCGGGCCGAGCGAGTGGTAGGCGGCGTCGGCCGCCTCGCATGCCACTGCGGGTTCCATCACGAGCCCTCCGGGTTCGCCGCTGCTCGGGGCCGCTGAGGGGGTGGCGACGGCGCCGTCCTGCGAGGGGGCAGCGACGGTACCGTCCTGCGAGCTGCAGGCGGCAACGGCGAGGAGGAAGCCGGTCGCGAGGACCAGGGCGACGGTGCGCGGCATGCCAGTTTCTCCATGAGCAGGATGCAAATGCCAAGGCCGTCCTCCGAAGAGGACGGCACCCGCCAGACTCTAATCCGTTAACGCTTCCCTGCGGCTGCAAGCCGGGGGATTTCTGGCTCAGACCGCACAGCGCCACCGCCCCGAGGGGTGGTGATCGCGTGTCTTACGTCGTCGGCACCAGCACGGTCACGCTCTACCGTGGCGAGGATTGCCCTCGCGGCGTTCCGGTCGCGACAAGCGGTGTACCCCGCAGCCGTCGCATCGGAAGGTCCTCACGCCCAGTCCGAGGCGTTCCTTGGTTCTCGTACCGCACTCGGAGCAGGTCATCGTGGTGTAGGCGGGCGGGACCAGCACCACCTTCCGGCCCGCCCGCTTGCCACGGTCGATCAGTTCCCGCTTGGCAGCTCCGATCGCAGCGTCAGCGGCCTTGCGGGCCATGGTGGACCTGGCCAGGAACGTCGGTTTGAAGTCCTCCACGGCGATCACGCTGTGGTTGTCCACGACCTTCTTTGCCCACTGGCGGGCGTCGTGGGCGTTCTGCCTGGCCGCCTTCTTGTGCAGCTTGGCGGCCTGCCGCTTGGCCCGCAGGTAGCCCTTGGAAGGTGGGTTGCCTCGGGGGCGGCGCCGGCGGCTCATCTTCCGCTGCACCTTGGCCAACTCGGCGGCGCACCGCCTCCGGCGCCCCACGTGGGGTAGGTCGTAGGACGGGTCGGTGGTGGTTGCGGTGGTGGTGACACCCCAGTCGATGCCGATCGCCTTGTTGCTGGCGGGGGCCGGCACGGCTTCACGCCGGACCACGAACGAGGCGTACCAGTGGCCCAGCGAGTCCTGGTAGACGCGCACGCTGGTCGGGTCCGACGGCAGCTTCCGGGACCAGACCACCCGGATCTCGATACCGCCGGCCAGCCGCAGCCGGCGGTCGCGGATGGTGAACCCGCGCACGGTGTACTCGAGGCTGGGCAGTGTTTCCTTGCGCCGCTTGACCGCCGGCCGTCCGCGGCCCTTTACCTTGTAGGAGTGCCCGAGGGCGAGGGCGTAGGTGCGCAGCGTCTGCTGCTGGGCGACCTGGGACCCGTCCCGCAGCCACCGCGACCGGCTCCGCGCCTCGGTGAGCAGTTTGGACAGCTTGCAGTAGGTGGACTTGCCGCCGGATTTCTGCTGGTGGACGGCTTCGTTCCACAGCCACCGGCACCGACCCCACCCGGACAACAGTGCGGCCACCACGGTCGCGCCCGGGCGCAGCCGATAGGTGTACCGCACAACCTCGTCCATGTCAGGCACTATACACCATAACACTGTATATTGTCTGGTATGGACGGGGTCCGCTCTAACAACAACGTCGTGTACCGCTGCACCTACCACGTCGTGTGGTGCCCCAAGTACCGGCGACCCGTCATCACCGACGAAGTCGACACCCGCCTCAAACAGATCATCCGCGATGTATGCGCCGAACGAGACGCGCCCCTCATCGAACTGGACACCACGCCCGACCACGTACAACTGCTCGTCACCTGCGACCCGCAGTTCGGCATCCACCGCCTCGTCAAACAAATCAAGGGCCGATCGTCTCGGCTGCTGCGCGCGGAGTTCCCAAGCCTGCGCTCCCGACTACCCACCCTGTGGACCAACAGCTACTTCGTCGCCACCATCGGCGACGCAACCCCGGAGGCCATCAACCACTATGTCGAAAACCAACGCAACGCATGACCGCCCATACCACCCCACGGCTAAAGCCAGGGGTTCCTCGGGCGACTTCGGATGAGCAAGTCCTAGCGGTGCGGTCCCCGACCACGCAGCCCACGTACCCGAAAGGAGGTAGCCGGGTCCGCACGGACCCGGCCACCGGTCGTGCGACGGGCCGCAGCTCGCGGTGCAGGTCACCGCGGGCGCGACGTTGGTGCCGTTCCACCTGGCGATGAAGCCGAAGCTGGTGCTGGCTCCGGCGCCGAGCCGGCTGCGCCGACCCTGGTGGTGGGCGGGGCGAAGGATCCGGTGGCGCCGCCCGCCTGGCGCGCCCAGGTGACCCGGCTGGTCCCCCACGCCCGCGCGGTGCCCGTGCCGGGCGCCGCGCACAACCTGGTCACCACCGCGCCCCAGCAGGTGGCCGACGCGATCCGTACCCTGCTCGCCGCCGATCCTGACAAGGTGGACCCATGCGCATCGGAAACACGGAGATCCGTCCGGTCGGCGGGGGACTCGGCTGCCTCCTGATGGTCCTCTTCTCGATCCTCGCCTCGGTCGTGCTGACGGTGCTGCTCAACGTCATCGTCTAGCCCACCCGCACCGACACCACCCGGCTTTCCGGCCATCGGACCCGTCGCCGGGCCCTCCCAGGCGATCAGGGACTGCTCCCGCCGCCGGCTGGAGCACGTCCGGTGAGTCATCCCGTCGGGCAGCAGTCCGGCCGGAAGAGCGGCCGCACAAGGTCGAGCTTTTCTTGTCTGCCGTGCATCGGCCGGCCCGGTGGTGCCCGGCGGCGAGCCGGTCAGGCCGGACGCAGGTCCAGCTCGGCGACGACCGGGTAGTGGTCGGAGGCCCGGTCGGCGTCCCCGCCGCGGACCACCCGCACCTCGCGGGTCAGCGCGGCGACCGGAGCCGTGCCGAGCAGGTAGTCCAGCCGCATGCCGGCGAACTCCGCGCCGCCGTGCCGGGTCGGCACGGTGAACCCGTCGGCCTCGGGCGCGCCGGCGGCGCGGGCCGGCCAGAGGTCGACCAGGCCGGCGTCGAGCAGCCGGCCGACGGCGCGGGTGTCCACGGTGCTGCCGTCGCGGCGCAGGTGCCGGCGGCGGTAGTGGATCGGCAGGTTCGCCAGCCGGTCGGTGTGGTCCGCCGTCGGCTCCAGCGTGTTCAGATCACCGGCGAGCAGCGCCAGCGGACCGCCGGTACGCCGCACGGCGGCCGCCAGCCAGTCCGCCTCCATCCGCCGCCGGCCGCCGGAGTACGGGTCGAGGTGGGTGCTGAACACCGTCAACGGCCCCTCCCCGGTGGCCACCCGCACCCGGGCGGTGGCGTGGTGGAACGGCCGGCGCACCCGGCCGGCCGCCAGCACCCGCAGCGGCGGGCGGACCAGCACGGCCACCGGCTGCCCGAAACAGGAGCGGGCCAGGTGGGGACGCATTCCCACCCGGCCCGCCACGTCGTCGAGCAGCCCACCCCGGTCGAAGCCGCGCAGCTCCTGCAGGGCCAGCACGTCCGGCCGCTGGGCGGCGACCACGCCGACCACCAAGTCCAGCCGGTCGGGCCCGTCGCGGTCCCGTCCACCGGTCCTGAGGTTCCAGGTCATCACCCGCAGCATGGACGTCGCCTCATCCCGGCCGGGCGGCCTTGGCCAGCTCGTCGTCGAGCTCGCCAATCTGCTCCGACCCGATGGCCGGCCGGTTGCCCTCGTGGACGTCGGCGTTGGGGCGGACCACCCAGTAGAGCGACCCCATCCAGAGCGCGCTGAGCAGGATCGCGCCCATGAAGTCCGTCGGGTGGTGCATGCCCCGGTACATCCGGGATACAGCCACCCCGACCGGCATGATCACGGCCAGCCCCACGAAGAGCCAGCGCCACCAGCGGTCGGTGCGGACGAACACGATGAGCGCCATCGCGGTCCAGAGGCAGATCGTCGCGGCGATGTGCCCGGACGGGAACGACGAGGTGGGCATCTGCCCGTCCAGGTTCTCCACCGCCGGACGCGGCCGGTCGACCGCGCGGGCGGCGGCCAGGAAGAGGGTCAGCTCGCCGAACATCGCCAGCGCCACGAAGAGCACCGGCCGCCACCGGCGCCAGACGGCCAGCACCAGCGGGCAGAACACCAGCGAGACCAGCAGGATCGCGTGGGTGTCGCCGAACTTGCTCCACCACCAGCTCAGGTCGGTCAGCACGTCGGTGTGCCGCTCGGCGAACCAGCGGGGCACCTCCGTGTCGACGGCGGCGAAGACGGTGCCCTTGGCGTGGTAACTGACGTACATACCGAAGCCGTAGAGCGCGCCGAAGACGATCACCCAGCCGACCAGCAGCTCGGCGACGGCCGAGCGGGGGTGTTCCAGCACGTGCTCCTCGGCCGGGGCGGGGGTGATCTCCTCGCCGGCCTCCGGCTCCAGGCCCTCGCTCAGCGGGGGTACCGGGCGGCCGCGCTCGCGCCGCCAGAGCCGGAACGCGTACGCGGTGACGCCGAGCCAGGCCGCGCCGAGCAGCCAGCCGGCGAGCACGTCGGAGACGAAGTGCACGCCCAGCGCGATCCGGGTCAGCCCGATCACCGCCACCAGCACGGCCGCGATCGCGATCGCCGGCTTGCGCCAGCGCGGCGCCAGGGCCGGCAGGAAGACCAGCAGCAGCGCCCCGTACGCGACGAACGAGCCGAGCGCGTGCCCGCTGGGAAAGCTGTTGCCCGGGGCGCTGGCGACCGGCACGTCGACCACCGGCCGCAGCCGGCCGACCAGGGTCTTCAGCGACGGGTCGAGGATCAGCCCACCCACCCCGGCGGTGATCAGGTAGACCGCCAGCCGGGACTGGCGGCGGATCAGCAGGCCGACCACGGCGATCGTGACCAGCCAGATCAGCACCGGTCGCCCGCCCAGATCGGTGACCGCCTGCAGCACGGTGACCAGCGCGTGGTGCGGCGCCACCAGCCCATTGAACCACTCGGCCACCTCGTGGTCGGCGTGCTGGAGCGGGTTCCAGTGGAACCGCACGAGCATCAGCAGCAGGCCGAACCCGGCGCCCGCGCCGGCGATGACCAACAGTCCGGCGAGGCTGCGCCCGGCGAAATGGCCGAGCGGCCGTCGCGTCGACTCCTTGACCGCCGTCACCCCGCACCTCCCTTGTCTTCTGGCGAGGCGCTGTACCCGATCGGAGCTCCGCGTACACCGTGGGTGGGCGGGCACGGACCTACAGCGAGGTCATGTCACCGGTGTCGTACCGGTCCTCCCGCTCGCTCTCGGGCTCCCACAGGTCCGGCTGGGCCGGCTCCCGCACCCCGATCCGCATCGCCTCCAGCTGGGCGGCGAAGGCCAGCCCGCCGAAGAGCGCGATGCCGGTGAGGTTGGCCCAGAGCAGCAGGGCCATCATGCCGGTCAGCGCGCCGTAGGTCTGCCCGAACCCGCCGCTGAACCGGACGTACGCGGCGAGCAGCAGGCTGGCCAGCCACCAGAGCACGGTGGCGATGCCGGCGCCGAAGAAGAGCCAGGACAGGCTCGGCTGGTTGCGCCGGGGCGCGTGCCGGAAGAGCACCGCCACGGCGAGCACGGTCAGCCCCAGGCTCAGCGGCCACCGGATCACGTTCCACGCCCCGGCGGCGAACGCGCCCCACTCGTAGTGCCGCTGCACGGACTCGCCCATCGCCCCGCCGCCGACCAGGATCAGGAAGCCGGCCAGCGCCGGCACGCCGGCGGTCACCGCGAGGACGGCGGCCCGGACGTACTTGGCCAGGGCCGGGCGGTCCCGCTCCACGCCGTAGATCCGGTTGGCGCCGCGTTCGATCTGGGCCATGGTGGTGGTCAGCGCGACCAGGCCGGTGAGCAGACCGAGGGTCAGTGCCAGCTCGCCGGCCCGCTCGGTGTGTTCGCCGTCGCCGAGCAGTTCGCGGACCACCGCCTCGCTCTGCCCGGGGGTGAGGGCCAGCACGGTGTCGGCGACCACCTGGCCGCCCTCCTCCACGCCCAGTTCGGTGATCAAACCGGTCAGCGCGATCAGGAACGGCACCACGGCGAGGCAGAGCTGAAGGGCGAACGCCCGGGAGTGGCTGAACCCGTCGCCGTAGCGGAACCGGACGAACGCGTCGCGCAGCAGGCACCAGCCGCCGTGGCGGCGCAGGGTGTGCCAGGCGTCGTCGGCGGAGAGCTCGTCCTCCGACATCAACCGGGTCTCGGGGACGAGCTTGGTACTACTCACGGCGCGCCTCCTCGATCAACCGCTCGCCCCGCCGCGCCGCCGCGTCGGCGTTCACCGCGAGGTCGGGGTGGCGCTCGGGCCGCGGCACGCAGAGCCAGAGCGAGTGCGGCCTGATCTCCGCCGTGAGCGAGCGGCCGGGCTCGATCAGGTCGCCGTCGAGCTGCCGGGGCTGGGCCCGGTTGCTGGTGATCTCCACCCGGCGGGCCCGGAACACCTCCATCCGAGGCACGCTGCCGCGCCGGCGTACCAGGGCCCAGCCCATGGCCAGCCAGTGCCGCACCGTACGGGGGGTGAGCACGGCCACGTCGAGCCAGCCGTCGTCGGGTTCGGCGTCGGTGAGCAGGCGAACCCCGCCCTGGAGCCGGCCGACGTTGGCGATCAGCACGGTGCGGGCCCGGCGGCGCAGCGGCGGCCGGTCGTCGATGCGGATCAAGACCCGCATCGGCCGGTCCCGCAGGTGCTTCGCGGCGCCCACGACGTACGCGGGCCAGCCGATGCGCGCCTTGGTCGTCTCGGAGGTGTCCTGGAGCATCTGGGCGTCGAAGCCCATCCCGGCCATCACGGCGAAGTGCCGGTTCTCGACCACGCCGACGTCCAGCCGGCGCTTCCCGCGCTCCACGGCGATCTCCAGGCCGGCGGCCAGCTCGCCGGAGAGGCCGAGGTTGGCGGCGAGCAGGTTGCCGGTGCCCTGGGGCAGCACGGCCAGCGCGGCGTCGGTGCCGACCAGCGCGCCGACGCAGGCCATCACGGTGCCGTCCCCGCCGCAGGCGAAGACCACCTCGGCGCCGGCGGCGACGGCCGCCTGGGTCTGGCCCCGGCCCGGGTCCTCGACCGTGGTCTCGTACCAGGCCGGCTCGGGCCAGCCAGCAGCGGCGAGGGCGTCCTGCACCGTGCGGCGGAACTGGTCCAGATCGGTCACCTTCGAGGGGTTGACCACCACCGCCGAGCGCGGTGGGGCGTCCTCGGCGGTCACCGGGCGCGTCTGCTCTCCACCATCCACGGCGCAAGTGTGCAGCAGGCGCGGCCGGTCAGCGAGCCGGCGAGGGGCGACGTCGCGCAGGCCGCAATCAGGTGTGAAGACGCACACCACCGATCGGGGCGCGCGCCGCCTCCCGCGCACCGCCGGCCACCGGTCGGGCCGCCGTCCGCAGCGCGGTTTCGACCCGCCGGCGCAGATCGCCGAGGCTCAGCCCGGCCTCGGTGAGCACCAGGGCGGCGAGTCCGCCGCCCTCGCGGAGCAGCCCGAGCGCCACCCCCGCCGGGACGTCGGCCGACACGACCGCGCACGCCCCGGCCGGGGGCTCCGACGGTGTTACGGTCCGCTGATGTTCCGCCGCGCCCCGTCCGACCGGCCCGAGCCGCTGACCTGCCACCTCGCCGCCGGGCGGGTCGCGCTGGAGGTCGCCGGCGGCAGCGTGGTCGGCCACCGCTACCCGGCCAACTTCGACGTGCTGCACGTCGACCCGACGCTCCCCTTCGCCGCCGTCGTCGACGGCATGGGCTCCGGCGAGGGCTCCCGGGTGGCCGGCGCCACGACGATGACCACCCTGGTCGAGGCGGTCCGCGCCGACTGGCCCACCGTCGGGCCACGCGAGCTGCGCGCGGCGGTCGCCGACGCCCGTTCCCTGGTACGCGCCGCCGGCGCGCGGCTGGCCGAGCTGACCGGCTGCACGCTCACCGCCCTGCTGGTCGAGCCGGGCGGCGAGCAGGCCTGGCTCGTCCAGCTCGGTGACTCGCGGGCGTACCGGCTGCGCGACGGCGTGCTGGAACTGATGACCGTCGACCACACGGCCGCCTGGCTGGGGTTGCTGCACGGCTGGTTCCGGGCCGACTCCCCGGAGGCCACCCGGGCCCGCTACCAGCTGCTGCGCTACATCGGCCACCCGGACAACCCGGACGCGGACCTGCTCGCCGTGCCGCTGCGGGTCGGCGACACCTGGCTGCTCTGCACCGACGGGGTGAGCGACCAGGTCGACTACCACCGCATGCGGGAGGCGTTGGCGGGTGGCGATCCGACGAGGGCGGTCCGGAGCCTGCTCGCCATCAGCCTGGCCGAGGGCGGCGAGGACAACGCCACCGCAGTGGTGCTCCGCGTCCGACCCGCGGCCGAGGGTGACGGCGAGGACCGTTGACGCGCTGACGATCGTGGTCGCCGGCGCGCTCGCCGACGCCGGGCCGGCTGCCCGGACCCGCCGACCCGCCCGGACCCGCCGATCGCGACCGCCCGGGTGCGCCGATCCCGGCCCGCCGGGGCGGCGGCGCGACTAGCGTCGGTGGGGTCGGCGTGGCCGTACCGTGCGGGGCGCCCGGGAGGTGAGCCCGATGGCCGGATCCGCCGGCGCGCCAATGGTGGCCGGCGTCGGACCGTCACCGCAGTCCACGGAGGTCGTCCGACTGGCCGCCCGGGAGGCCGCCGCGCACGGCCGGGACCTGGTCCTGCTGCACGCCTTCAACTGGCAGGCGGCGTTCGTGGGGGAATCAGTCGTCGGGACCCGCGCCGAGGCCGACGAGCTGATCTCCCGGGCCGCCGCGACCGCCGCCGAGGTCGAGCCGGAGGTGTCGGTCAGCGGCGAGATCGTCGAGGGCGCGCCGATCGAGGCGCTGATCCGCCGCTCCGAGTCGGCGTTCCTGGTGGCCATCGGCGACGGCGGCATGGCCGACTGCGGGGACTGCGTACCGGTCGACGCGCCGGCGGTGCAGCTCGCCGCGCGGGCCGGCTGCCCGGTGCTGGTGGTCCGCCGCGACCCACCCGTCGCCGGGCCGGTGCTGGTCGGGGTGGACGGGTCGGCGAGTTCGCGGACCGCGCTCGGCTTCGCCTTCGACTGCGCCGCCCGCCGGGAGGCCCGGCTGCTCGCGGTACGGGTCGTCGAGCCGGGACGGGCCGACGACGGCGACGACGTGCTCATCGAGGCGGTGGCCGAGGTCGGGCGGCGGCACCCCACCGTCGCGGCGGAGTGCCACACCGTCCGCGGCGACCCGAGCACCGTCCTGGTCGAGCAGTCCCGGTCCGCGCAGGTGGCGCTGGTCGGCGCCCGGGGCGACGAGGCGTGGCGCGGCATGCTGGGCGCGGTGAGCCAGACCCTGCTGTACCACGCGCCGTCGCCGGTCATCGTCGTCCGTGGATTGATCACCACAGCGCCGGACGGGCCATGACGCCCGCCGGTCCCGGGACCAACGGCCCTGCTCCACTCGCATCCGCGCGGGCGACGCTGGACAGGCCCGGGTGGATATCCGCCTTCGGAATGCAGAAGTCCCCGACGCGCGAGAGGCTATGGCAGCATGGACACCGCTCTCGACCTGCACAGCCCACTGACCGAAGACGAGCTGCGCCGGCTGGACGCCTACTGGCGGGCGGCCAACTATCTCACCGTCGGGCAGATCTACCTGCTCGACAACCCGCTGCTCCACGAGCCGCTGAAGCCCGAGCACGTCAAGCCGCGCCTGCTCGGCCACTGGGGCACCAGCCCGGGTCTCAACCTGCTCTACGCCCACCTCAACCGGCTCATCGTCAACCGGGACCTGTCCGCCATCTTCGTCACCGGCCCCGGCCACGGTGGCCCTGCCCTGGTGGCGAACACCTGGCTGGAGGGCACCTACAGCGAGCTCTACCACGCCGTGAGCCAGGACGAGCGGGGCATGGCCCGGCTGTTCCGCCAGTTCTCCTTCCCCGGCGGCATCCCGAGCCACGTGGCACCGGAGGTGCCGGGTTCGATCCACGAGGGCGGCGAGCTGGGGTACGCCCTCAGCCACGCGTGCGGCGCGGCCTTCGACAACCCGGACCTGCTGGTCGCCTGCGTCATCGGCGACGGCGAGGCGGAGACCGGGCCGCTGGCCGGCAGTTGGCTGTCCAACGTCTTCCTCAACCCGGCCCGAGACGGGGCGGTGCTGCCCATCCTGCACCTCAACGGCTACAAGATCGCCAGCCCGACGGTGCTGGACCGGATCCCCACCGACGACCTGCTGGAGCTGATGCGCGGCTACGGCCACCAGCCGTACGTCGTCGCGGGCGACGACCCGGCCACGGTGCACCAGGCCCTCGCCGGCACGCTGGACCGGGTGCTCGACGAGATCACCGAGATCCAGCGGCGGGCCCGCTCCGGCGGCCCCGTCGAGCGCCCCCGCTGGCCGATGATCATCCTCCGTACGCCGAAGGGCTGGACCGGACCGCGCGAGGTCGACGGCAAGCCGGTCGAGGGCACCTTCCGGGCCCACCAGGTGCCCGTCGACGAGGTCCGCGAGAACCCCGCGCACCTGGCCGAGCTGGAGCGCTGGCTGCGCAGCTACCGGCCGGAGGAGCTCTTCGACGCCACCGGCGGCCCGATCCCCGAACTGGCCGCCCTGCCGCCCCGGGGCGACCGCCGGATGAGCGCCAACCCGGTGACCAACGGCGGACGGGTGCTACGCGACCTGGAGCTGCCGGACTTCCGCAACTACGCGGTCGACGTCGAGCGGCCGGGCGAACCGGCCGTCGGCGCCACCGGCGTGCTCGGCCAGTGGGTCCGCGACGTGATCACCGCCAACCCGCAGACCTTCCGCCTCTTCGGCCCCGACGAGGTCTCCTCCAACCGACTCGGCGCCGCCTTCGAGGTCACCGACCGGGCGTTCGTCGCCGGCACCGTTCCCGGCGACGACCACCTCTCGCCCGACGGCCGGGTGATGGAGGTGCTCTCCGAGCACCTCTGCCAGGGCTGGCTGGAGGGCTACCTGCTCACCGGCCGGCACGGCATCTTCACCAGCTACGAGGCGTTCATCCACATCGTCGACTCGATGGTCAACCAGCACGCCAAGTGGCTCAAGGTGACCCGGGGCATCCCCTGGCGGGAACCGCTGGCCTCGCTGAACTACCTGCTCTCCAGCCACGTCTGGCGGCAGGACCACAACGGCTTCTCGCACCAGGACCCGGGCTTCATCGACCACGTGGTCAACAAGAAGGCCGAGGTGGTGCGGGTCTACCTGCCGCCGGACGGCAACACGTTGCTCTCCACCATGGACCACTGCCTGCGCAGTCGGCACTACATCAACGTGGTGGTCGCCGGCAAGCAGCCGGCGCCGAACTGGCTGACCATGGAGGAGGCGGTCCAGCACTGCCGGCGCGGCCTGGGCATCTGGGACTGGGCCAGCACCGACGACGGCAGCGAACCGGACGTGGTGCTGGCCTGCGCCGGCGACGTACCGACCCTGGAGACCCTCGCCGCGGCGAACCTGCTGCGCCAGCACCTGCCCGAGCTGAAGGTGCGGGTGGTCAACGTGGTCGACCTGATGCGGCTCCAGCCGCCGTCGGAGCACCCGCACGGCCTGCCCGACAACGAGTTCGACACCATCTTCACCCGCAACAAGCAGATCATCTTCGCCTACCACGGCTACCCGTGGCTGATCCACCGGCTCACCTACCGGCGGACCAACCACGGCAACCTGCACGTACGCGGATACAAGGAGGAGGGCACCACCACCACGCCGTTCGACATGGTGATGCTCAACGACCTGGACCGGTTCCACCTCGTCATCGACGTCATCGACCGGGTGCCCGGGCTCGCCGCGCGCGCCGCCCACCTGCGCCAGGAGATGGTCGACGCCCGCCAGTCCTGCCGCGACCACACCCGCCGGTACGGCGAGGACGACCCCCGGGTCGCCGAGTGGCGCTGGATCCGCGAGACCGAGCCCGCCCTGCGGAGCGGGCAGTGAGCCGGCCGGCCGGGAGCGGGAGGTGAGCGCGATGGTCCGCGACGAGATCCTGGTCGGCTACGACGGTTCCACCGACGCCACGCTGGCGCTGGACTGGGCGTTGGGCGAGGCGCAACGCAGCGGCCGGCCGGTCCGCCTGGCGTACGTCTTCGAGTGGCTGACCGTGGCCGGCTGGATCGGCCCCGGGGTGGCCCCGGGGATCTGGCCCGACGAGACCGCCCGACGGCAGGTCGAGGAGGTGGTCCACAAGGCGGCGACCGACGCCGCCGCCGAGCGGCCCGGCACGACCGTGCACGGAGAGGTGTACGACGGCCCGCCCGCCCTGGTGTTGCAGGAGCGGTCCGCCGACGCCGCGCTGCTGGTGCTGGGCAGTCGCGGACACGGCGGGTTCGGCGGCCTGCTCGCCGGCTCGACGGCCGTCGCGGTGACCGCCCACGCGCACTGCCCGGTGGTGGTGGTCCGCGCCGGGCAGGCCGGCGCGGCGGGCCCGGTGGTGGTGGGCGTCGACGGCTCCGCGTCCTCCCGGGTGGCGCTCGGCTTCGCGGTCGAGAGCGCCGCGCAGCGCAAGGCGCCGCTGCGGGTCGTCCGGGTCTTCGAGCCGCCCGCCGGGCGGTGGCGGCCCTCGGACCACGACGAGCGGGCCACCGTCGCCGAGGAACGGGCGACGGTGGAGGAGGCCCTCGCCCAGTGGCGGGACACCTTCCCCGACGTCGGAGTCGACATCGAGGTGACACCCGGCAACCCGGCCGCCACCCTGGTCGAGGCCAGCCGGGGCGCCCAACTCGTGGTGGTGGGCAGCCGGGGCCTGGGCGGGCTGCGCGGGATGCTGCTCGGCTCGGTCAGCCAGCAGCTGCTCCAGCACGCGTACTGCCCGGTCGTGGTGGCCCGGGAACGTTAGCGGCGCCCGGCGCCGGCGGGTGCGCCGCCCCCGCCGGTGCCGGTTGGTCGACTTTGTTTGCGGCAGGTCGTGGAGTGCGACGCCGGCTGCGCAGACCCGGACGGTCAGCCGGCGGCCAGCACGTCGCGCAGCCTCGCTGCGAACTCTTCGGGTTTGCCCGCGTAACCGAACTGACCACCGAGGAAGCCGCCGTGGTGGCTCGGGAACACCGTGGCCTCCTGGCCGAGCAGGGCCGCGGTGCCGACGGCCGTACGCGCGGTGTATGTCCCCGCGGACTCCTCGCCGACCGCGATCACGATCCGGGTCGGTGCCGCGGTGAGCGCGTCCGCGTCGGGGCGGTAGTCGCTGATCGCCCACGAGTTCTTCGACAGCAGTGGATCGTCGCGGGTGCCGTCGTCGTCGGTCGGCATGCCGAACATCGCCGGGTCGGGTGCGGGCTGGGCGAAGTAGTCCTCGGTGAACTCGCCCTGCCAGGACGTCATCGTGATGAATGCGGCCATGCCCGCGCCGGTGCCCTTCGCCTGGTAGGCCTCGTGGAAGGCGGCCCGGGCGCGCTCGGCGGCCGCGGCGTCGGGCAGCACCGCGTTGATCGGCGGCTCGTGCGCCACCAGCGTGACGACGTCGCCGGGGTGGGTCGCGACCAGTTCGAGCGCGGTCACCGCGCCGCCGCTGCTTGCGAACACGTCGACCGGACCGGCGCCGAGCGCCTCGATCAGTAGGTGCAGGTCGGCCGCCTGATGCTGCGGCGTGTGGTCGGACCGGCCGTCCTTACGGACGCTGCGGCCCAGGCCGCGCGGGTCGTAGGTGATGACCGTACGGTCCGTGAAGTGGGCGGCGAGCGAGTCGAAGCCCTCCGCCGTCATCGGCTGGCCGATCATGAGCAACGCGGGGCGTCCGCCGGAAGGGGGAAGCGGGCCGCGGACGTCGTAGACCAGGTCGACGCCGGGTGCGGCGAGTGTGTGCGTCTGCGTCTGCGTCATGACGGTGAGCCTACCGACCAGGGTGCTACGTGCGCGGGTAGCGGCCGGCGATCAGGCCTACAACCTTTTGAACGCGGCTCGTGCAGCGTTGGGCGGTGGCCTGGCGTGGTGCGAGACGACCTCAAGGCGGCGGTCGAGGTGCTTTACCAGGCATTCGGGAACGTTCGGGTGATAGACCAGGTCGACTACTGCGATCACTGCGTGGATCCCGCGCAGGTGGAGGCTCTACGCCGAACCCCGTTGAGGCAGCTGACCTCCGAGCATCTCGGACCGCTGTTGTTCAACGCCATGTCCACGTGGGGTGACCTGGGGTACTTCAAACACTTCCTGCCGCGACTGCTGGAACTCGTCGCCACCGGTGAGATGGAGGACTGGAGCTATCCAACATTCCTCCCGAGCGGCCTGAAGCAATGCTGGACAACCGGCACGCCGGGAGAGCATCGCGCGATTGCCGGATTCCTGGAGGCGTGGTGGTTGGCGACCACTTCCTCCTGGCCCAGCCCTTGTTCGCCGCGGGATGTGCTGGAGACCATCGACGGCTCAGGGCAGCGGGTAGTCCCGCACCTCAACGCGTTGCCGGCGCAGGCGGGCGAGCCGGCAGCCAGACACCTGGCTGCCTTCATCGAGGATTGGATGGTTTCGACCCGGACCGCCGAGCAATTGTGGGTTGACGTCGACCGGTGGCTCCGAGGGCCCCAGCCGTCGGCCCTGCTCACAGCGGCCTTCATGGACGCCACTGACCCGTCAGTCGCCGCGGAGCTTGGCAAAGCCGAAGGCTCCCTCGCTTTTTACCGTTCGTGGCGAGACGCTGAGCAAACAGATTCCCTTCCCTAACCAGGGCCGAGCCGCAAGAACGTCCTGCGGCACATGCCGCTGACTGCTTGAGCCCCCGTCCACGCCTGGAGTCAGATTCTCGGTTACTCGGTCAAGTAGCCGACTGCCGTGGATCGTTCGTTCGCGCCGGTCTGGCGTGGCGGAGTCCGCTGCCGAAGGCGTAGGCATAGACCGATGTCGTCGTCTGGCGTGCCAGGATGCTTCCGTGACAGTGATCGAGATCGTCCTGGGCGACATCACGCGGGAACATGTCGACGCCATCGTCACCGCCGCTAACGAGTCGCTCCTCGGCGGCGGCGGTGTGGACGGCACTATCCACCGCGCCGCCGGACCTCGCCTGGCACAGGCAGGGGGCGCGATCGGCCCCTGCGAGCCGGGCGACGCGACGGCGACCCCGGCATTCGACCTCAACCCACCGGTTCAGCACGTCATCCACACCGTCGGGCCGATCTGGGAAGGAGGCAGCCACAGTGAAGCCGACGTCCTGGCCTCCTGCTACCGACGGAGCCTGCAACTCGCCGACGAGCTTGGCGCCCGGACCGTTGCCTTCCCTGCGATCGCCACGGGCGTAAACGGGTACCCTCCGGATCAGGCGGCCCGGATCGCGGTGGCAACGATCAGAACCACGCCGACAGCGGTCCAACGGGTACGACTCGTCGCATTCGATGAAGACACCCAGCAATACCTGCACGCGGCCATGGCGGCCGGCGACTGACCTGTCGCGAGCTGTTTCCGCTGCTAGGCCGCGGTTTCCGCAGATGCCCGGGGCGGGAAACTTGAATCTCCCGGTGGCGGGACACCGCCACCTCCCGCAAACGGAGTCGACCACCTGCCCGTGACCCGAGGCGAAGGCCGTGGTCACCGGGCCTCGTCGGCTCCGCCCGCCCCGGCAGCCCGGCCCTGCCCGCCCTGGCTGCCGGGCGGGTCGGTCGGGTTGAGCGAGAAGTAGTCCTCCTCCTCCTGGGCCAGGTGCAGCCGCAGCACGGCGTCCAGGCCGTAAAGGCTGGCCAGCAGGTCCGGCACCTGGTCGGGGCGCAGCGGCCCGCCGCCGGCCTGCGCCAGGTGCGCGCCGATCCGGTCGACCAGCCGGCGGATCTCCACATGCCCCCGGCTCATCGTGGAGGTCGCCTCCGCGCTGCCCAGCGGCCCGGCCAGCGCCGGGTAGAGCTGCTGTTCCTCGCCGCTCTCGTGCGGCAGCACCTCGTCGGTCAGCCGGCGGTGCGTCTCCCGCAGCGCCGGCAGGCACTCCGGGGCGTCCGGCCGGGTGGCGACCAGGTCGGCGGCGTCCCGCAGCCGGGCCAGCACATCGCGGACCCCGGCGTGCTCGCCGGCGTACCGGTCGAGCAGGTGCCGGGTGGCCGGCGGGACGTCCCGGTGACGCAGCCCGCCACCGAGGGCACGCAGCGCGTTGAGGATCACCACCACGTCGATGCCCTCCTGCAGGAAGGCGCCGGCGACCGGGGGCAGCCCGCCGGCGGCCGCGACGACCATCGCGACCACCGCCAGACCCATCCCCACGGTGGCGCTCTGCACCGCGATCCGGCGGGCGTACCGGGCGATCTCCACGGCGTCGGCGAGCCGGTCCAGCCGGTCCACGGTGAGCACCGCGTCGGCCACGTCCGCCGAGGCGGTCGCCCCGGTGGCGCCCATCGCCACCCCGACGTGCGCCTCGGCGAGCGCCGGTGCGTCGTTGA
Organism: Micromonospora sp. NPDC050200; assembly: GCF_040656135.1. Classification (NCBI taxonomy): domain Bacteria; kingdom Bacillati; phylum Actinomycetota; class Actinomycetes; order Micromonosporales; family Micromonosporaceae; genus Micromonospora; species Micromonospora sp. NPDC050200. The sequence continues at coordinate 90,367 of NZ_JBFALG010000012.1, read as the reverse complement.
CGCCGTCGCCGACCATCACGGTGATCGCCCGACCGGACTCCTCCTTGACCCGGGCCACCTTCTCCTGCGGTGAACACTGGGCCAGCACGTCGTCCACGCCGACAGCCTGGGCGACCTGCTCGGCGGTACGCGGTCGGTCCCCGGTGACCATGATCAGGCGGTGCAGGCCGGCCTCACGAAGCCGCCGCACGGTACGCCGGGCGTCGGGGCGTACCGGATCCTCGAGCAGGATCACGCCGAGCGGCTTCCGCTCGTCGCTGACCCAGACGGTGGAGCGGCCGGCCAGCTCGGCGCGCTCCCGCACCCGGTGCACCCACTCCGGGGGCTCCCCGGCGAGCTGACCGACCCGCACCAGCCGGCCGTCGACCCGGCCGGTCACCCCCCGCCCCGGCTCCTCGGTCACCTCGGTCGGCTCGGCCAGCGGCAGCCCCTGCTCGCGGGCCTGCCGGACCAGCGCCGCGGCCAGCACGTGCGGGGAGAGCTGCTCCACCGAGGCGGCCAGCCGCAGCAGCTCGTCCCGGTCCCCGCCCGGAGCGACCACCGTCTCGGCTGCCCGGGGCCGGCCGGCGGTGAGCGTTCCGGTCTTGTCCATCAGCAGCGTGCGGGCCCGGCCGAGCAGCTCCAGCGAGCCGCCGTCGCGGACCAGCACGCCGCGCCGGGCCACCCGGGACAACCCGGAGACGATGGCGATCGGGGTGGCCAGCAGCAGCGGGCAGGGAGTCGCCACCACCAGCACCGCCACCGCCCGGATGAACTGGCCCGACAGCAGCCAGGCCAGCCCGGCGAGCAGCAGGGTGAAGGGCACGAACGCCGCCGCGTAACGGTCGGCCAGCCGGACCATCGGCGCCTTGCGCGCCGTCGCCTCCTCGGCCAGCCGCACGATCCCGGCATACGTGCTCTCCGCCGCGTTCTTCCTCGCCCGCAACCCGAACCCGGCCCCGGCGTTGACCACACCGCTGGCCAGCTGCTCCCCGGCCGCGCGGGTGACCAGCTGCGACTCGCCGGTGACCACCGACTCGTCCAGCGTCGCCGCCTCCTCGACGGTCCCGTCCACCGGCACCACGTCGCCCGGACCGACCACCAGCCGATCCCCCACCGCGACCTGGTCCAACGGCACCACCTCGATGCCACCGCCCGGGGTGCGCCGCCGCGCCCGCCGGGGGGCGCGTTCCAGCAGCGCGCGCAGGTCGCGGGTCGCCCGCTGCTGGGCGTACGTCTCCAGCGAGCGCCCGGTGGCCACCATCACCGCGATCACCGCGCCCGCCAGGTACTCCCGGACGACGAGCGCGCCGACCAGCGCCAGCACGGCGATCACGTCCACGCCGAACTGCCGGTGCCACAGCTGGCGTAGCACCGCCCAGGCGGCCGGCACCAGTGCGACCAGCGTCACCGCCGCCCAGACCAGGTCGGTCGCGAGGCGCAGGCCGGCGAACCACAGCCCCGCACCGACCAGCACGGCCAGGGTGAGCAGGGTCAGCGGGGCCCACTCGCGCCAGTTCACCCGGTGACGCCCGACCGGCTTCTCCGGCACACACTCCCGCGGCTCCGCCCCCACTTGCGGATCGTCCCAGCGATACCGCCCGCCCACGTCCGGATCCAGCGGAAACGGACTGGCCGCCACATCCGCCCGCGGTCGGCCTGCGTACTCTGCGACGGGTCGGGGCACCACGCAGGATGGAGCCGCAACCCCGCCCCCGCGACCGTCGGGGTGGGGCACGATGGGGAGAGACGGAAAGGTCGTGACGATGAGCCACGAGACGCCGGCACAGGACCGCCCGCTGACCACCGCGCTCGCGGAGGCCGCCGCGACCGCCGGCCACGCCCCCTCGGTGCACAACACGCAACCGTGGCGCTGGCGGGTCCTACCCGACGCCCTGGAGCTACGGACCGCCCCCGACCGCCAGCTGGCCGCCACCGACCCGGAGGGGCGGCTGGTGGCGATCAGCTGCGGCACGGCGCTGCACCACGCCCGGCTCGCGCTGGCCGCCGAGGGCTGGACGGCCGTGGTGGAACGGCTGCCCGACCCGACCCAGCCGGACCTGCTGGCCCGCCTGACCGGGCTGACCCGGTCGGGGGCGGCCCCGGACGCCATGCGCATGGTGCAGTGCATGCAGGTACGACACACCGATCGGCGCCCGGTCAGCGACGAGCCGATCCCCGACGCCGCGCTCGACGAGATCGACCGGGCGGCCACCCGCGAGGGCGTCAACCTCCAGATCCTCGACGACACCCAGAAGGTCCAGCTCGCCAGCGCCGCCCAGCAGGCCGCGGCGGTCGAGGCGGGCAGCCCGGAGCTGCGTGAGGAGCTGGCGTACTGGACCAGCCGGGCCGGGACCGGCACCGGGCTGCCGCCGGAGGTGCTGCCCGAGGAGGCCCCGCAGACCACCGTCCCGGGCCGCGACTTCGGCCGCCCGGGCAGCTTGCCGGTCAGCCCTGGGCACGACCGGGCGGCCATCTACGCGATCCTCTGGGGCACTGAGGACGAGCCGGACAGCTGGCTTCGCGCCGGTGAGGGTCTCTCCGCCGCCTGGCTCACCGCGACCCGGCTCGGGGTGTCCCTGGTGCCGCTCAGCGGCGTAGTGGAGGTCGACGGCACCCGGCAGGCGCTCCGGCACATGCTCTCCGACCTGGGCTTCCCGTACCTCTCGATGCGGTTGGGAATCGCGGACCCGACGCACGCGGGGCCGCCGCACACCCCGCGGCTGCCCACCGAGCAGGTGGTCGACACCTCCGCGGTCCGCGACCAGCGCTCCTGACGCCCGCGTGCCCGGCGGCCGGGCGATAGCATCGGCTGCGTGGCCGCCAGCACACCGAACCCCCGCAATGAGCCCCTCGCCCCCTCGCTGGGCCTGAGCCCGCTGTCCCGGGTACGCCTCGACGAGCTGCTCCAGGAGATGCTCGACCGGGTCGGCGAGGTGGTCACCAACCGGGAGCGACTGCGCGCCCTGCTCGACGCCGTGGTCGGCATCGGCTCGGACCTCGACCTGCGCAGCACCCTGAAACGGATCGTGGAGGCCGCCTGCGAACTGGTCGGCGCCCGCTACGGCGCGCTCGGCGTGATCGGGCCGGACCGGCTCCTGCACGACTTCATCATCCACGGCATCGACGAGGAGCTGCACGCCAAGATCGGCGACCTGCCGCACGGGCGGGGTGTGCTCGGCCTGCTCATCGACGAACCACGCCCGGTCCGCATGCCCGACATCACCCGCCACCCGAAGTCGTACGGCTTCCCGCCGCACCACCCGCCGATGCACAGCTTCCTCGGCGTGCCGGTCCGCATCCGCGACCAGGTCTTCGGCAACCTCTACCTCGCCGAGAAGCAGGGCGCCCCGGAGTTCACCGAGGACGACGAGGAGATCGTGGTCGCGCTCGCCGCCGCGGCCGGCGTGGCGATCGAGAACGCCCGCCTCTACGCGCTGGCCCACCGGCGGGAACGCTGGCTCGCCGCCACCGCCGAGATCACCTCCGTGCTGCTCGGCGAGGTCCGGCGCACCGACGCGCTGACCCTGGTGGCCCGCCGGGCCCGGGAGGTCGCCGAGGCGGAACTGGCCCTGGTGCTGCTCTACGACTCCGACGCTGGCCAGTTCACCGTCGAGGTGGTCGACTCCGCCGACGGCGCCGACCGGGACCTGGTCGGCACGGTGCTGCCGGCCGCGGAGACCAGCTTCGCCGGCCCGGTCACCGCGCACCGGCACGAACTGGTGGACAACCTCGCCCAGGCCGCCCCCTGGCCGGTGCCGGTGGTCGCCGGCCCCGCGGTGGTCTCCCCGCTCGCCGCAGCGGACACCCTGCACGGCGTGCTGGTGATCGCCCACCGGCCGGACGCCGGCCGCGCCGACGACGAGGACGTGAAGCTGCTGGGCAGCTTCGCCGGGCAGGCCGCGCTGGCCATGGAACGGGCCCGCGGCCAGGAGGAACGGGAGCTGCTGGTGGTCCTGGAGGACCGCGAGCGGATCGCCCGCGACCTGCACGACGTGGTGATCCAGCGGCTCTTCGCCACCGGACTGCAACTGCAGAGCGCCGCCCCGATGAACGCCCGGCCCGAGGTCGCCAAGCGGATCAACGCGGCCGTCGACGACCTCGACGCCACCATCCGGGACATCCGGCGGACCATCTTCGAGCTGCGTACCCCGATGAGCGCGGCGCTGCGCACCGAGATCCGGGAGGCGATCGACCTGGCCGCCGAGTCGCTCGGCTTCCGCCCCACCGCCGAGCTGGACGGGCCGATCGACAGCGCCGTGCCGGAATCGGTCCGCCCCGACCTCACGGCCGTGCTCCGCGAGGCGCTGTCCAACACCGTCCGGCACGCCGAGGCGACCCGGGTCGCCGTCGCCGTCCGGGTCGACGCCCGGCGGGTCACCGTCACCGTCACCGACAACGGCGTCGGCTGCGACCCGGCCGCCGCGCGCGGCGGGCTGGTCAACCTGCGCGAACGCGCCGAGCGGCACGGCGGCGAGTTCCAGGTACGCCAGGTGCAGCCGCACGGCACCGAGCTGTTCTGGGGCGTCCCGCTGCGGGACTGACCGGCCGGGTCCGGCAGTCCGCCGCGCCGGCAAAACCCGGCGCGGCGGGCGCTCAGTGCCGCTGGCCGAGCAGGCGGGTGGCGAGCACGGCCGCCTGGGTCCGCCGCTCCAGACCGAGCTTGGCCAGCACGCTGGAGACGTAGTTCTTCACGGTCTTCTCGGCCAGGAACATCTTGCCGGCGATCTCCCGGTTGGTCAGCCCCTCGGCCACGTACTCCAGGATGCGGCGCTCCTGCTCGGTGAGCGTCTTGAGCTCGCGGGGCTGCTCGACACCGCTGCGGATGCGCTCCAGCACCCGGGTGGTGATCGCCGGGTCGAGCAGCGACTGGCCGGCCGCCACCCGGCGCACCGCGTCCACCAGGTCGGTGCCACGGATCTGCTTGAGCACGTAACCGGCCGCCCCCGCCATGATCGCGGCGAAGAGCGCCTCGTCGTCCTCGTACGAGGTGAGGATCAGACCCTTGATCGAGGAGTCCACGGCCCGGATGTCCCGGCACACGTCGATGCCGTTGCCGTCGGGCAGCCGGGCGTCGAGGATCGCCACATCCGGCCGGAGGGCCGGAATGCGCCGGGCGGCCTCCTGCGCGGAGCCGGACTCGCCGACCACTTCGATGTCGCCGCTGCTCTGCAGCAGGTCGGCAAGGCCACGACGGACGACCTCGTGGTCGTCGAGGAGGAACACCCGGATCATCCCTCGTTTCTACCCGCCCCGGCCGCCTCCCGCACGGGCCGAAGGTCCCTACCGTGCCGCGTCACGGCGGGAAGTGGGGCCCGGGCGGACGGGACATCCGGCCCTGCCCCGCCCACCGCCCGGTGACGCACCGTGTAGCTGAACCAGCGGGGGGACGGCCCGACCTGCCACGGAAGGAGCATCACCATGGACACCGGCTACACCGTCGCGCAGCTCAGGGCAGCCGCCGCGGACGCCGTCCGCGCGCCTTCCCTGCACAACACCCAGCCGTGGCGGTTCCGGCTGCGCGACGGCGGGATCGAGCTGTCGGTCGACCCGACGCGGCGGCTGCCCGCCACCGACCCGAGCGGCTGGGGCACCCGGATCTCCTGCGGGGCGGCCCTGTTCAACCTGCGGCTCGCCCTCGCCGTCGCGGGCACCCCGGCCACGGTGCGGCTGCGGCCGTACCCGACCGAACCGGACGTGGTGGCCCGGCTGGTCCCGGACGCGCCCCGGCCCCCCACCCCCACCGAGCAGAGCCTGCACGCGGCGATCCCGCGCCGGTTCAGCAACCGCGCGCCGTTCTGGCCGGACCCGGTGCCGGCCGACGCCCGGTGGCGCCTCGGCGAGGCGGCCCGCGCCGAGCAGTGCTGGCTGGAGCTGGTGATCGGCACCAGCGCCGTCAACGCCTTCGCCGAGGTCGCCCGCAGCGCCCACCGGGTGCTGGAACGTGACCCCGGCTACCGGGAGGAGCGGGCGGAGTGGATCCGCCGCGAGCCCGCTCCCGACGGGGTGCCGGCCGCCGCTGGCGGCCCGCAGAGCGAACCGCAGGACCTGCTGCCGATGCGGGGCTTCGGCGGCCGCAACCGGGCCCCCGGCCGGGACTTCGAACCGGAGCCGCTGGTGGCGGTCCTCGGTTCCCCCGGCAACACGGCCACCGACCAGATCCTGGCCGGGCAGGCCCTGCAACGGGTGCTGCTCACCGCGACCGACGCCGGGCTGGGCGTCTCCCTGCTGTCCCAGCCGATCGAGGTGCCGGGGGCGCGCGAGGCGCTGCGGCTGTCCCTGGGCCGGTTCGGCACGCCGCAGATGGTGATGCGGGTCGGCTACGGCCAGCCCGGGGTGGCCACCCCTCGGCGCGGCGTGGACGAGGTACTCGACCTGCCCGTCGCGTCGGCCTGAGCCGTACCCCTCGCCCGCGCCGCCCATCGGCTGCCGGCCCCGCCCCCGTCGCCCGGGGCCGGCAGCCGCAGCGGCGTGATCCGCTGCCGGTGGCCGGCGTCAGGCGGGACGGGGGCTGCCGAGCAGGGCCGCCTCCCGCTCCGGGTCCAGCCCCACCGCCGCGCGCGCCGGCCGCCCGGCCCGCGCCGGCACGGACCCCACCTGTCGCAGCCACCGCCAGGTGTCGGCGACCGTCTCGGCCACCGGTCGGCAGGTCAGCCCCGACGCGTACGCCTTCTCCACGCCCCGCTCCTGCAACCAGCGGTACTCGTGGCCGAGCGGCACCCAGATCGGCAGGTCGTTCCAGGGCACCACCCCGGCCGCCAGGATCTGCTCCGGATCCGTCCAGCGCAGCCGGGCGTCCGACCCGGTCGCCGCCACGGCCGCCGCCAACAACTCCCCCATGGTCGCGTGCCCGCTGCGGCTGATCACGTTGAACGCCCCGCCGACACGCTCCGCGCCCCGGTCCAGCGTCCAGGCCGCCAGGTCCCGCACGTCCACGTACTGGATCGGCAGGTCCTGCGGGCCGGGCGCCAGCACGTCCCCGCCCCGGGCGACCCGGCCCAGCCACCAGGGCAGCCGGCCGATGTCCTCCCCGGGCCCGAGGATCAGCCCGGCCCGGACGAGCAACGCCGCGTCCCCGAACACCTCCACCGCGGCCCGCTCCCCGCCCGCCTTGTTCTGCGGGTAGTCGCCGTCGTCGGCGTCGGACGCGGCGTCCACCACGGGCGCCTCCTCCCCGAACCCGGCCGGCACCGGCTGCGCGTAGACCGATCCGCTGGAGACGTAGACGTAGTGCGGCACCGATCCGACGAGCGCCCGGGCCGCGTCCCGCACCGCCCGCGGCGCGCCGTCCCAGGTGTCCACCACCAGGTCCCACTCGCCGCCCGCCAGCGCGGCCAGGCCGTCCGGCGCCGTCCGGTCACCCCGCAACCGGTGTACGCCCTCGGGCGCGGTGCCGTGCACCCCCCGGTTGAACACCGTCACCGACCAGCCTCTGCGTACCGCCTCGGCCACGGTCGCGCCGCCGACGAAGCCCGTGCCACCCAACATCAGGAGTCTCATGCGTCCCAGCCTGCCCCGTCCCTGCCGCCGACGGACCCACCGTTCACCGGTAGCGGATCTGCCTTCGGCAGAACCCGCCGCCGCCCTTCCCCGTCGACCGCGGCCCGCCACCCGGTTGATGAGTTCCGTGGGCCGGACAGGGAGGTATGTCCGGTACGCGGGGCAGGCTCCGAGCCGCGCGGTATGTCGGGTGGGCGTTGGCGCTGGCCGTCCCGTGGGGCACGGTTCGTGTCCGGTGTCCGGTGTCCCGTGGCCGGCGGCACCCGGGCGGCGGAATGATGGCCGGCCCGGGGTCGTTACATCACGTGGACGATCGCAGCAGCAGTCCCCGCTGGCCTGGCCCGATGGCCGCCGCGGGGTGCGGGCCCCCGGGAATGGTGGTGGGCCGCCGGTCGTTACACATGGTCCCGGCGCCGCGAGCCCCCCGCTTGCGAAGCCTGCCGGATGAAGACTTTCCCCCTTTTTTGAGCGCCTTGTCGTGGTGCTTGCGCGTGTCCGGCCCCCATCGGATGCGTCGCCGACCCCCGTATTGGAGCTTGGTGATGAACACGATCATGCGTAAGAGCGTTCTTGGTATTGCTGGTCTGGCTTTCGCCGGTGGCGTCTTCGCCGGCCCGGCCACCGGTGCTCACGCCGCCCCGGCGGCTGACGCCAAGCCCGTCGCCGTGGTGCAGGCGGACAAGCCCGGTGTGGACAAGGGCAAGCTGATTCCGCACGGTGTGCAGGGCAAGCAGTCCCACATCGACCTTGGCGACGAGCAGACGAAGAACGTGAAGGCGATCATCGCCGCGACGAAGAAGTCGGGTCTGGACGAGCGGGCCGCGGTGATCTCGATCGCGACGAGCATGCAGGAGTCGAAGCTGGAGAACCTGGGTCACCTGGGTGAGTCCAACGACCATGACTCGCTGGGTCTGTTCCAGCAGCGTCCGACCTCGGGTTGGGGCACCCCGGAGCAGATCACCGACCCCGAGTACTCGACGATGGCGTTCCAGAAGGGCCTCAAGCAGGTCGACGGCTGGCAGGACATGCCGCTGACCAAGGCCGCCCAGACCGTGCAGGTGTCGGCCTACCCGGACGCCTACGCCCAGTGGGAGCAGCAGGCCGCCGACCTGGTCGCCCAGTACTGGAACAGCTGACCCACCCAGAACAACCGCCGCTGGCCGGCACCCCGAGACCGGGGTGCCGGCCAGCAGCATATCCAGCCCCGGAACTGTGTGAAGAGATGTTGCTGCTCCAGCGACAACAACTCTTCACACAGCACCGACGGGCGGAGCCTGCCCACGACGGGGGACGGTGAAAGGGGAGCGCCATGGCGGAGGCCGGACCGGACCGACCGTCCGACGACGGGTAGCGAGCAGCCGGCCGACGAGCGGGGAGCGCACGGCGCTGGTCGTGGTGGTGACTGGAGAGCCGGCCGACGAGGCGCCGCCGTACCGTTCGTCCTGGCCGCGTGGCGCGCGCCTGCTGGCCGCCGCCGCGATCGTGGTGCTGGCTCTCGGCGCGCCCGCGGTGACCGTCACCGGGGCCGGCTCGGCGTCGCCTTCTCCGGCGGACGGGTTCGGCGCCGTCGGTGACTTTCGGCGCCGAGCCGGGTGGCGCGGGGGCGGTCGAGGCGGCCGGGCCGGGCCGGCCTCCGTCGACGCCGGGCTCCGCCTCGTACCGGAGGGCCACACGGGACCGCTCGGTCGATACGTCGACCTGGGCGGCGCCAACCGGGCCACGGCCGGCGCCGACTGGGACGCGGGGAGCCGCCGTCGGCATAGAGTCAGGCGGTGGACCGTACCGAATCGTTGCCGGCGCAGACCCGACCACCCGGGGTGGCCCCGGTCGATCCGGGCAGCGTGCTGCTGCCCGGGCACGACGTGCCCCTCGGGCGCTACACCACCGTGCGGCGGCTGCTGCCGCAGCGGCAGCGCCGGATGGTCGGCGCGTGGTGTTTCGTCGACCACTTCGGCCCGGACGACGTCGCCGAGCGGCCCGGCATGGAGGTCCCGCCGCACCCGCACACCGGCCTGCAGACGGTCACCTGGCTGCTGGACGGCGAGATCGTGCACCGGGACAGCCTCGGCAACGTGCAGGCGATCCGCCCCGGCCAGCTCAACGTGATGACCTCCGGCCACGGCATCGCCCACTCCGAACGGTCGCCCGCCACGCACCCGCCGGTGATGCACGGCGTGCAGCTGTGGGTGGCGCTGCCCGACCCGGCGCGGGCCGGCGGCGCCGACTTCGCCCACCACGCCGAGCTGCCCCGCTGGCGCGACGGCGAGCTGGACCTCACCCTGCTGGTCGGGGAGCTGCGCGGCGAACGCTCGCCGGCCGTGGTGCACACCCCGCTGCTCGGCGTGCAGGTCCAGGTCCGCGATGCCACGGCGGCGACGGTGCCGCTGCGGCCCGACTTCGAGTACGGCCTGCTGGCGATGTCCGGCGCCGCGCAGGTCGACGGCGTGGACGTCGCCCCCGGCGCGCTGCTCTACCTCGGCGCCGGCCGGGACCGGCTGGAACTGCGGGCCGGGGCGGGCAGCCGGCTGATGCTGCTCGGCGGCGAGCCGTTCGACGAGCCCCTGGTCATGTGGTGGAACTTCGTCGGCCGGTCGCACGAGGAGGTGGCCGCCGCCCGGAAGGACTGGATGGCCGGCCGGCGGTTCGGCGTGGTCGCCGACGACGCCGCCCCGCCGCTGCCGGCCCCGGAGATGCCGACCACCCGGCTCAAGGCCCGCGACCGGCACGGCGGCGTACGCGGCTGACCGGCAGGCGTGCCCGCCGTTGGGGCGGGTAGTCGCGGGGCATGACCCGCAGTATGACGACCGAGGACAGGAAGCGGCTGGTGCGTCGGCTCGCCGGCGACCGAGGCTTCGCCGAGCAGTACGGCTTCCGGGTGACCAACAATCCGTCGAGCCTGTTCCAGCTGCTCTGCCTGGCGGTGCTGCTGGCCCGCCGGGGTGACTTCCGGCGCGCCCTGGACAGCGCCCACGCCCTGCCCGCCAACGGCTGGGACAGCGCCGCCCGGCTGGCCCGCTCGCTGCACGCCGACCGGGTACGCGTGCTGCGTGACGCCGGCCAGCGCGGCGACGTCGACCAGTTGGCCGACCTTCTCGGCGACCTCGCCCGTACCGTGGTCGAGCGTTACCGGGGCGACCTGCGCCGGTTGCGCGCGACGGCCGGGCACGACCCGGGCAGGGAGCGGGCGCTGCTCACCGCGCTGCCCGGAGTGGACGATCAGGTCGCCGATCTGTTCCTGCGCGAGACGCAGGCGCTGTGGCGGGAGGTCGCGCCGGTGGCCGACAAGCGGGCGTTGACCGCCGCCCGCCGGCTCGGGCTCGGGCGGTCCGCCGACGATCTGGCCGAGCTGGCCGGCAGCGGCGAGTCGGAGCGGCTGGCCTGGCTGGTCGGCGCGCTCGCCCGGGTCGACCTGGAGCAGCGGTACGCCGAGGTGACCCGCTGAGCCCGTGGTGCCCTGGCCCACAGTCTCGCCAAAATCATCCGTACGGGTGATGTCTTGTCGTATGATGATCGTGGCAGTGATGCCGCCCGGTTCGGGCGAACATCCACCGCTTGGCGGTACGCGACCCGGTTCGGGCGTGGACCCGCCAGGGACAGGTACGCGTGGCGCCCCAGGTCGCGGTTCGTGACCCGGGGCGCCCGCCTGTTTCGCCGTGCGGCATCCGCCCGCGAATTCACCCGGCCAGGCCGGCCAGCAGGTTCACCGTCGCGGCGATGATGATCGCCCCGAACAGGTACGACAGCAGGGCGTGCCCCAGCACCGTCCGGCGCATCGCCTGACTGGTCAGGTTGGTGTCGGAGACCTGGAACGTGGCCCCGACGGTGAACGCCACGTACGCGAAGTCGACGTAGCAGGGCTTGCCGGACTGGTGGAAGTCCACCCCGCCGTCGGTGCCGGTGTAGTAGATCCGCGCGTACCTGGTGGTGAAGACGGTGTGCACGACGAACCAGGACAGCACCACGCTGAGCATGCCCAACCCGCCGAACGCGGCCTGGTGCAACCCCGGCCCGGCGGCACGCGCGCCGGCCAGCACCAGCGCGACCGCCAGCAGGCTGGCCACGCAGGCGACCAGCAGCAGTACGTCCCGGATGGCCCGGTTGGGGTCCTCGTGCACCGCCACCGCCTCGGTGCGCCGGGCGTCCAGAGGCAGGAGCCTCCGCCAGACCAGCACCAGCCAGCTCGCCGCCGCGGCGTCCCAGCCGACCAGCGGAGCCAGCCGGGGGGAGACCAGCGCGGCGAACAGCCCGCCGACGCAGAGCCCGACCACGCCCATCACGGTGAGCTGGACGGTGACCGGGGTGTGCCCGTCCGGCCTCCGGCCGGTCACGGAGCGAACCACGGCCCGGTGGCTGACCGCACCGCGCGCCGGCGGCTCAGATGCCGCGCAGGTGCTGCGAGACCCGCGGGTGCCTGTCCCGGGCCTGCGCGGCCCGCTGCGCCGGGCTGAGTTCCGGTGCGGCGTCGATACCGGCCGAGCGGGCCACCTCGCTGCCGTTGGCGTAGTCCACCGGCGGTAGCGCGCGCAACGCCTTGAGCACCTCCGGCGGGGCGCCCTCCCGTTCGGCCTCGCGCACGACGTCGTCCTTCTCCGCCGGGTAGTCCAGGCTGGACAGGTACTGCAGGACGTCGGTGTAACTCGCCATGGCGTGAGCTCCCTCGCGCGCCTCGATCCGGTCACGACCGGCGGCGGTTACCCGCCCGGCCCGGGCTCACGCACCGACCGGGCGGGAAATCGTGGCCGTTTCCGCCGCCCCGCGCGGGGTACCCGAGCCCTCCGACCCCGAAGGGAGCCCCGATGAACTACGACACCTTCGTCGACCAGGTCGCCCGCCGGGCCCGGACCAGCTCCGAGCGGGCCGTGGAGCTGACCCACGCGACGCTGGAGACCCTCACCGAGCGGTTGACCGGTGGCGAGGTGCTCGACCTCGCCATCCAGCTGCCCGCCCCGTTGCAGTTGGTCCTCAAGCCCAGCCCGAGCGTGGAGGCGGCCCAGCGGTTCGGCGCCGCCGAGTTCGTCGCCCGGGTGGGGCAGCGGGCCGGCGTGGACGAGGCGGCGGCCCGGGACGGCCTCCGGGCGGTCTTCATCACCCTGCGGGAGGCGGTCAGCGGCGGCGAGTTCGACGACGTGGTGACGCAACTGCCGCGCGACTACCGGGAGATGGTGGAGCCGGCGCTCACCCCGGGCGCGAGCGTGCTGCGCCGCGCCTGAGCGGCCACCCCGCGCCGCCCGGCGCCGCGCCCGACGTCGGCCGGCTGGTTCAGACCACCGCGCCGGCGGCGCGCAGGGCGGCGATCCGTTCGGCGTCGAAGCCGGCCTCGGCCAGCAGTTCGTCGGTGTGCTCGCCGGGTCGGGGCGGGGGTCGGCGTACCGAGGTGGGGGTGGCGGAGAACCGGGGTGCCGGGGCGGGCTGGATGACCCCGGCGTGCTCCACGAACGTGCCCCGCGCCCGCAGGTGCGGGTGCTCCGGCGCTTCGCCCCAGTCCAGCACCGGCGCCGCGCAGGCGTCAGAGGTGGCCAGCAGTTCGGCCCACTCGTCCCGGGTGCGGGTGCGGAACAGCCGCGCCCACGCCTCGCGCAGCGCCGGCCAGTTGGCGGGGTCGAGGCGGTCGAGGGCCTCGTCGCCGGGGAGCGGGAACCCGGTGAGCCGGACCAGTTCGTCGTAGAAGCGCGGCTCCAGGGCGCCGACGGCGAGGTGCCGCCCGTCGGCGCACTCGTACGTGTCGTAGAACGGCGCGCCGCCGTCGAGCAGATTGACCCCGCGCGGGTCCTGCCACCTGCCGAGCCGGCGCAGCGCGTGGACCTGGGTGCTGAGCACCGACACGCCGTCCACGATGGCGGCGTCGACCACCTGGCCGGGAGCGCCGGCGCGGACGGCGTAGAGGGCGGCGACGATGCCGAGCGCCAGCATCATCCCGCCGCCGCCGAAGTCGCCGAGCAGGTTCATCGGCGGCACCGGGCGCTCACCGGCCCGGCCGATGCCGTGCAGCGCGCCGGTCAGCGCCAGGTAGTCGATGTCGTGGCCGGCGGTGTGCGCGTACGGGCCGTCCTGGCCCCAGCCGGTCATCCGCCCGTACACCAGACGGGGGTTGACCGCCAGGCACTCCCGCGGGCCCAGGCCCAGGCGTTCGGTCACCCCGGGCCGGTAGCCCTCGATGAGGGCGTCCGCGCCGCCGACCAGGGTCAGCACCACCTCGCGCCCGGCGTCGGACTTCAGGTCCACCGCCATGGAGCGGCGGTTGCGGTGGAGCAGGTCCTCCGGGGGGCTGCCGAAGTCGGCCGGGGTGGTGCGGTCCACCCGGACCACGTCGGCGCCGAGGTCGGCGAGCATCATCGCGGTGAACGGGCCGGGCCCGATGCCGGCCAGCTCGACCACGCGTACGCCGGTGAGGGGGCCGACCGGGGCGGCGGGGGCGTCGTCGGTCATCGCGTCACGATAGGCCCATCCGGGCCCTCGCGTCCGGCCCCGACCGGCCGGCGTCCAGCGGTTGATCAGGGCAACCATGCCCGGCTGGACTTGGCGTGCGGAGTCGGCCTGCCCTAACCTTGACGCACGAGGGGAGTACTTCCCACGAACCATGCCGGTCAGTACGGTGTGCCCAGGGCACGCCTCGGGTGGTTGCCCGCTGGATCGCGGGTGAAGGAGACCTCGAACATGACACGGTGTTCGAGGAGACCCCATGGCCGATTTGTCGTACCTGTCCGCCGGTGAGCTGTCGTCGGTCGGCACGCCCACGCTCTGGGCGGTCACCATCGTCGGCGTGCTCGCCCTGCTGGTGCTGGACTTCCTGGTCACCCGGCGCCCGCACGAGGTGTCGATGAAGGAGGCCCTCGGCTGGTCGGCGTTCTACATCGCGCTGCCGCTGGCCTTCGGCGCCTGGATCTGGTCGCGTTTCGGCTCCCGACAGGGTGTGGAGTACCTGACCGGTTACCTGGTCGAGAAGTCCCTCTCGGTCGACAACCTGTTCGTCTTCATGCTGCTGCTGGCGGCCTTCGCCGTGCCCGCCGTGCTCGCCCAGCGGGTGCTGCTCTACGGCATCGCCGGCGCGCTGGTGCTGCGCGCGATCTTCATCGCCCTCGGCGCCGCCGCCCTGCAGACCCTGGACTTCGCCTTCCTGCTCTTCGGCGTCATCCTGATCGTCACCGCGATCAAGCTGTTGCGCGACGCCCTCTCCGGGCACGAGCAGGAGGTCGACATCAACACGATGCGGTCGGTCCGGCTGCTGCGCAGGGTGATGCCGGTGGTCGAGGACTACCACGGCACCCGGATGACCATCCGGCAGCACGGACGCCGGGCGCTCACCCCGTTCGCCCTGGTCGTGGTCGCGGTGCTGGCCACCGACATCGTCTTCGCCGTGGACTCGGTGCCCGCCGTCTACGGCATCACCGAGGACCCGTACCTGGTCTTCGCCACCAACGCCTTCGCCCTGCTCGGCCTGCGCGCGCTCTACTTCGTCCTGCACGCCGCGCTGAGCCGGCTGGTGCACCTCAGCTACGGCCTGGCGATCATTCTCGCCTTCATCGGCGTGAAGCTCGGCCTGCACTGGGCGCACGGCAGCTGGCCCGGCGTACCGCAGATCCCGACGCCGGCCTCCCTCGGCGTGATCATCGGCGTGCTGGTCGTCGTCACCGTCACCAGCCTGCGCGCCACCCGCGACCGGACCCCCGGCGAGCGTCAGGTCGTCTCCGAGCGGAACTGACGCCGGCCGCGCGCCGGCGGCGGCCACCGCGGTCGCCGCCGGCTCCGCGCCCGCCCGTTCGCCGCCCGGGTACGCGGGAACGCCCCCGCCGCCGGCGTCGACAGTGTTACGACTGACAGGTGGGAATCGTGTCACCGGGCTTCCAGGGCCGGCGCCGCTCGAGCGGGCCGGCCCTGCCGCCCGGGCAGTACCTGACGGAGGACTTCCCGGTGCTGTCGGCGGGCCCGACGCCGAAGGTGTCGCTGGACACCTGGGAGTTCGTGCTCACCACCGAGACGGGCGCCGAGTACCGCTGGACCTGGGACGAGATGGCCGACCTGCCGCAGGAGTCGCCGACCGTCGACATCCACTGCGTCACCCACTGGTCCAAGCTCGGCACCAACTGGCAGGGCGTCTCCCTGGACACCCTGCTCGACGGCATCGACACCACCGCCGGGTACGCGCTGGCCCACTCCTACGGCGGCTACACCACCAACCTGCCACTGGACGACCTGCGCGGCGGGCGGGCCTGGGTGGTGCACACGTACGAGGGCGGGCCGCTCCCGGCCGAGCACGGCGGCCCGGCCCGGCTGCTGGTGCCGCACCTCTACTTCTGGAAGTCGGCGAAGTGGGTGCGCGGCGTCCGCCTGCTCGTCGACGACCAGCCCGGCTTCTGGGAGACCGCCGGGTACCACGACTACGGCGACCCGTGGCGCGAGCAGCGCTACGCCGGCGATTGAACGCGCCGGGCACGTGGCGGGTGGCCCGGCTGGTGGAGCGCCGGGTCGAGACGCCGTCCGCGCAGACCCTGGTCCTGGAGGTGCCGGGCTGGCCCGCGCACCTGCCCGGGCAGCACGTCGACGTCCGGCTGACCGCCGAGGACGGCTACCAGGCCGCCCGGTCGTACTCGCTGGCCGCGTCGGCTGACGGCGAGCGGATCGCGCTGACCGTGCAGCGGGTGCCCGACGGCGAGGTGTCGCCGTACCTGATCGACACCTACGCCGAGGGCGACCCGGTGGAGGTGCGTGGCCCGCTCGGCGGGTACTTCGTCTGGCGGCCGGCGGAGACCGCGCCGGTGCTGCTGGTCGCCGGGGGCTCCGGGGTGGTGCCGCTGATGGCGATGGTCCGGGCCCGGCGCGCGGCCGGCAGCCGGACGCCGTTCCGGCTGATCTATTCCGTCCGCACCCCGACCGACGTCTTCTACGCCGACGAGCTGCGCCGCCGGGCCCGCGACGACCAGGGCCTGGACGTGGCGTACGTGTACACCCGGGAGGCGCCCGACGGCTGGCGGGGCGCGCCGCACCGGATCGGCCTGGTCGACGTGAACGACCACGGCTGGCCGCCCGACCTCGAACCGCTCTGCTACGTCTGCGGCCCCACCGGCTTCGTGGAGACCGTGGCGGACCTGCTGGTGGGGCTGGGTCACCAGACCCGGCGGGTGCGCACCGAACGGTTCGGCCCCACCGGTTGACGCCCGAGGAGATCCGATGACCGACATGTCCTATCTGGACGGCAACATGCTCGACGGCCCGCTGCGCGAGCTGTTCGCCGTCGACCTGAGCGCCGCGACCTCGCGCTGCCAGTCGTGCGGGACGCTCGGCCCGATGGCCGGGCTGCACGTCTTCTCCCACGCGCCCGGGCTGGTCGCCCGCTGCCCGGTCTGCTCCGAGGTGATGCTGCGGCTGGTCCGGGCGCCCGACCGGGCCTGGCTGGACCTGCGCGGCGCCACCTTCCTCCAGGTGCCGATGCCGCTCGACCGGCCGGGCCGGCTCTGACGCACAGTGTCCCATCACCGCGATGCAGACCGCGAGGGCCCGCAGCACCGGCACCGACCAGAGTGCGCGCAACCCGGCGACGACGTCAGCGCGCAGCGAGCGCCGTGCCCCGCCGTTCGGGGTCGGCTCGGCCGGTGGCACCGGCCGCCAGCGCAGCAGGCCAGGTTGACCGTGAGGACCAGCCGGCGCCGGTCCAGGCGGTCCACCAGCGCCCCGCTGACCAGGGCGAGGAGCAGCCACGGCAGCTGCGGCGCGAGCGCCGCCGCGGCCACCGCGGCCGGATCGTCGGTGATCGAGGCGACCAGCAGCGGGCCGGCGACCATGGTCACCCCGTCGCCGAGGTTGGAGACGGCGTTGGCGGTCCAGAGCCGGGCGAAGTCGGGGCCGAGCCGGCTCTGCTGGGACGTGACGGCGGTCATCGGGACCGCCCGTGGAGATGACAACGTCCGGGCACGCGGAGGCGCCCGCACGGGAACTGCGGAAACACGAGGACTCCCTACCCCGCTTTCCGGTTGGACAGGACCCCGCCGCCGGGACCAGAGTGGTCCGCCGTGAGATACCTGCGCAGCGCCGGCCCGGTCGGCATCCGACGCCCGCGTCCCGCCGACGAGGCCGAGTTCGTCGCCGCCGCCCGCCGCAGCCGCGACCTGCACCACCCCTGGCTGGCCGCCCCCGACACCGCCGAGAAGTTCGCCGCGTACCTCGCCAAGGCGCGCCGCCGCGACCAGCAGAGCTTCCTCATCTGCGACCGGCCCGGCGGCGGGATCGCCGGCTACGTCAACATCAGCGGGATCATCATGGGTGCGCTGCGCGGCGGGTTCATGGGCTACGCCGCGTTTCTGCCGTACAGCGGGACCGGGCACGCCTTGGCCGGGATTGGGCTGGTGCTGGCGCACGCCTTCGACACGCTCGGCCTGCACCGGGTCGAGGCGAACATCCAGCCGGGCAACGAGCCGTCCATACGCGTCGCCCGCAAGCTGGGCTTCCGTCAGGAGGGGTTCTCGCCGGACTACCTCTTCATCGACGGCGCCTGGCGCGACCATGAGCGCTGGGCGGTCACCGCCCCGGCCTGACCGGTGCCCGCCCTGACCGGCCTGCTGCTGACGGGTTCCGCGTGGGGACCGGCGGCGGAGGCCGGCGCGCCGAACGCCGGCCCACGCGCGACCGGACGGGTCAGCTGCCCGGCCGGGGGAAGGCCACCGGACTGCGGTGGCCGTCCCGGTCGACCGCCCGCACCCCGAAGAAGACGTTGTCCTTGGACAGGTCCACGGTCACCTCGGTGACGTCGCCGACCGGGATCACCCGCTGCCACTCGGCGGCGGTGGTCTCCCGCCACACCACCTCGTACCCGGCCAGGTCCGGTTCGTCGCCGCGCTGCCAGCGCAGGGTGGTGTCGTTGGTGAGGTTGGTCGTGACCACGGTGACGCGCTTCGGGGTGCCGGGCGCCTGCGCGAGCGACCAGAGCGTCGCGCCGTTGACCAGGGCGACCCGGGTGATGTAGTCGAAGTCGCAGAACTCCGGCAGGTCGCCGTACTGCACCCCGTCGACCACCCGGACGTCCTGGTGCTGGTGGGCGAAGTCCTCGTTCGGTTCGGTGAACCGCCCGGCCGGCCAGCCCTCGCGCAGGAACGAGATGTGGTCGCTGCCGCGCAGGTAGCGGTCCCGGCGGTAGACCACCCGTACCCCCATCCCGGTGACGCCGTTCTCGGCGACGTCGCTGACGAACCGGGCCAGCTGACGGGACGGGGAGTCGTTCTCGCCGCCGACCGACTGCCGGGTGCTCGCCTCCGCCGGGGTCTCCGCGGTCGGCACCCCTTCGGCGAAGAGCCGGACGGCCCGCGGGTCGCGGGTGCCGTCGTCTGCGGTGCTGGACCCCACGATGTCGTTGCTGAACATCCCCTGCCCGTCGACGCCGGCCGCCTTCAGCTGCTTCGCCAGGTACGCCGAGCCGTACAGACCCTGCTCCTCGCCGGCTACGGCGGCGAAGACGATGGTCGCCTCGCTGCGCCGGGTGGCCATCACTCGGGCCAGCTCCATCAGCACCGCCACGCCGGAGGCGTCGTCGTCCGCGCCGGGAGCGTCGCTGACCGCGTCCATGACGTCGGTCGCCCGCGAGTCGTAGTGGCCGGTGACGACGTACACCCGGTTGGGGCTGACGTCGCCGCGCAGGGTGGCGACCACGTTGGTGATCCGGGTGGCGACCGGGATGCGTGAGGCCGGCTCCTGCACGTACGACTGGAGCTCCACGGTCATCCGGCCGCTGGAGGCGGCGGCGTACCCGGAGAGCTGCGCGAAGATCCAGTCCCGGGCTGCGCCGATGCCGCGGGTCGGGTCGTCCTGGCGGGAGAGGGTGTGCCGGGTGCCGAAGGCGGCGAGTCGGCGGACGGTGGCCTCGATGCGGTCGCGGTCCACCTCCCGCAGCAGGGCGCGCAGCTCACGGTCGGGGGCCTGGGGTTGGGTCGGGTGGCCGGGCCCGGCGGGCGGCGCGGCCTGCGCCGGGGCGGGCCCGGCGGTCAGCGGTACGGCCACGGTGGCGGCGGTCGCGACGGCGGTAGCGGACAGGAAGGTGCGGCGGGTGGACCTTGTGGGCCGGTCGCCGGTGGTCTCGTGGGATCCCATGACGGCAAACTCACCACATTCAGTGCCAGGTGTCCATATCTACGCGGATGGATCGGAGGGTTCGCGGGCCCGACCGCACGTTTGTCGGGCGGATCGACGGGAACGGGAGCGGGCATGACGAAACCTCGTGTGGTGATCGTGGGGGCCGGATTCGCCGGTTACCACGCGGCGAAGACGTTGAGCCGGCTGGCCAGGAACCGGGCCGAGATCGTCGTGCTGAACTCGACCGACTACTTCCTCTACCTGCCGCTGCTGCCCGAGGTGGCGGCCGGGGTCGTGGAGCCCACCCGGATCTCGGTGCCGCTGACCGGCACCCTCGACGGCGTGCGGGTGATCGTCGGCGAGGCCGACCGGGTCGACCTGCAGAACCGCTGGGTCGGCTTCACCCAGCCCGAGGGCGACCGGGGCAAGATCGCGTACGACCGGCTGGTGCTCGCCGTGGGCAGCGTCAACAAGCTGTTGCCGATCCCCGGGGTGACCGAGTACGCGCACGGCTTCCGGGGCCTGCCCGAGGCCGTCTACCTGCACGACCACGTGATCCGCCAGATCGAGCTGGCCGAACAGACCGGCGACCCGGTCGAGCAGCGGGCCCGGTCCACGTTCGTGGTGGTCGGTGCCGGCTACACCGGCACCGAGGTGGCCGCCCACGGGCAGCTCTTCACCGACGCGATGCGCGCCCAGCGGCCCCGGCTGAATGTCCGGCCCCGCTGGATGCTGCTCGACGTGGCGCCCCGGGTGCTGCCCGAGCTCGACAAACGGATGTCCGCAACCGCCGACCGGGTGCTGCGCCGGCGAGGGGTGGACGTGCGGATGGGCACCTCGGTCGCCGAGGCCACCGCCGACGGGGTGATGCTCACCGACGGCGAGTACGTGCCGACCTGCACGCTGGTGTGGTGCGTGGGGGTACGCCCCGACCCGTTCGTCGCCGAGCTGGGGCTGCGCACCGAGAAGGGCCGACTCGTGGTCGACGAGTACCTCAACGTGCCCGGCTTTCCCGAGGTGTACGCCTGCGGCGACGCCGCCGCCGTGCCGGACCTGATCCGCCCCGGGCAGATCTGCACGATGACCGCGCAGCACGCACAGCGGCAGGGCAAACTCGCCGCGCACAACATCGCCGCCTCGTACGGGGACGGCCGGCGCAAGCCGTACAAGCACCACGACCTGGGCTGGGTGGTCGACCTGGGCGGCAAGGACGCCGCGGCCAACCCGCTGAAGGTGCCGCTATCCGGGCTGCCGGCCAAGGCGGTCACCCGCGGCTACCACCTGCTGGCGATGCCCGGCAACCGGGTCCGGGTGGGCGCCGACTGGATGCTCGACGCCGCGCTGCCCCGCTCGGCCACCCAGCTCGGGCTGGTGCCGGCGCACGCCGTACCACTGGAGAGCTCGTCACCGGAGGTGCCGGTCCGGCGGTGACCCCGGAGCGGCCCGCCCGGTCTCAGCGGTCGGCCGGGCCGGCGCGCGGATCGGTGGGATCCGGCAGCGACCGGACGCCGGTGGGGGCGAACTCCCGCAGCAGGATCTGTCCGATCCCGGCCGCCGGGATGGCCAGCAGCGCCCCGACGAGCCCGGCCAGTTGCGCGGCGAGCAGGGCGCTGACCAGCACGGTCAGTGGGTTCAACCGGACCGCCCGGGACATGATGACCGGTTGCAGCAGGTGGTTCTCCGCCTGCTGGTAGACGACGAAGAAGACCAGCACCACCACGCCCGCGGTGGGGGAGTGCACGAACGCCGCACCAACCGCGATGAGCGCGCCGAGGGTCGCCCCCACCAGCGGGATCAGGTCCGCGACCGCGACCACCAGCGCGATCACCGCCGCGAACGGCACCCCGAGCAGGATCAGCACGAGGTACGTCAGGACGCCGGCGATCACACTGATCAGCACGTTCCCGCTGAGGTAGCCGGTGATGGTGCGGGAAATCTCCCGCCCGATCCGGCGCAGCCGCTGCGCCGCGCCGTCCCCGACCAGGCTGAACACGCCGCGGCTGATCAGCGGCGCCTCCAGGACCATCAGGTACGCCAGCACGGTGACCGTGACCAGGCCGGCGACGGTCTCCACCACGCCCCGGACCAGCCCCAACGCCGGCTGGCCCAACTGCCCGCCGTAGTGCTGGATCTGGTCGGAGTGCTGCCGGGCGTAGCCGAGCAGCCCGACGCGTTCCAGCAGCCCGCCGAAGGGGCCGCGGCCCGCCCGGGTTTCCCGCAGCAGTTCGGGGGCCCGGTCGACGAAGCGGGCCACCTCTTCCACGAGCGGCACCAGAATCAGCGCGGCCACCCCGCCCAGCAGGACGAAGACGGCGAGGAAGACCAGCAACGTCGCCAGCGCCCGGTGCCGCACCAGCCGGCGTTGCAGGAGGTCGACCAGCGGGGCCAGCGCGACCGCGAAGAACGCGGCGACCAGGATCCAGACGAGGATCCGGCGGGTGGCCCACAGCAGCACCAGGCCGAGCGCCGTGGCCAGCACCAGACCGATGACGATCAGGGACCTACGGGCGGTGGACCGGTCGTCGGCGGTGCTCATCCGGCGCGGCTACCCCGGCTCCCGGCCGGGAAACCCGGCTCGGCCGTCAGGCGACGCCGAGGGAAGCGTCGGTGGCCGGGCGGGCCCCGCCGACGAACGCGTCGAGATCCGGCCCGTGCAGCACGCCGCCGGGCACCGGGTCGGCGGCCACCCGGGCGGCGAGCCGGCGCACCGGGAGCCGCCCGGGGCGGTGCGCGGCGGCCAGCACGAGGTTGCCGTACCGGCGTCCGCGCAGCATCCGCCGGTCGGCCACCAGGCAGACGTCGGCGAAGACCGCGCGCACCGTGGCCACCTGCACCCTGGTGAAGACCAGCGGGGGCAGGTCCGTGACGTTTACCAGGTAGATGCCGTCGGGGCGCAGCGTCCGGGCGACCTCGGCCACGAACTCCACGCCGGCCACGTGCCCGGGCATCCGCGCCGCCCGGTAGATGTCGGCCAGCACCAGGTCGTACCCGTCCGCTGCGGACGCGGTGACCGCGTCGCGCGCGTCGGCGACCTCGACCACTACCGGTGCGGGCGGCAGCTCCTCGCTGACCAGCCGCACCACCGCGGCGTCGCGTTCGATGACCCGCTGCGCCGACCCGGGGCGGGTGGCCGCCACGTACCGGGGCAGGGTCAACGCGCCGCCGCCCAGGTGCAGCACGTCGCGGGGCAGCCCGGCCGGCGCGGCCAGGTCGACCAGGGCCGCCATCCGCCGGACGTACTCGAAGTGCAGGTGACGGGGGTCGGCGACGTCGACGTATGACTGGGCGACGCCCCCGGCGAGCAGCGTGCGGGCGGTCCGGCGCGCCGGGTCGACGACCAGTTCCAGCCGGTCGTCCGCCTCGCTGTCCATGCCGGCACGCTAGCCGACCGCGACCACCGACCGACGGCCCCTGCCGGCGCGACAGGCAACGGGGGTCCGGGACGCTTTGGAGCTGATGACATTGACGACTCAGCCTCGCGCGTGGGGTGAGTCGGTCACGTCATCAGCTCCAAGGCGCACCGACGTGGGCTGCCGGCCCCGGCCGCGCCTCCCGCCTCATTCGGCGGACGCGTAGCCGGGCCAGCCCGGGCCGGCGGGCGGACAGCCCACCGGCCCGGCGACGGGTCAGCCGGCGGCCATGCCGGCGCCGGCCTCCTCGATGGCGTCGTCGACCCGGTGGGCCAGGTCCACGTCGGCGGCCGTCACCCCGTCGACCGTGCGGTTGCGCACGGTCAGCACCGCATTGTCCGAGTCGGGCCGACCGATCTGCGGCCCGCGGCCGGTCTCCACGCGGAGCTGGTCGAGCCGGTCGAGCACCCGGTCCAGGTTGCCGGTGGGCAGCTCGATGGTCCGCACCAGCGACCGGCGGTCGCTGGACCAGTACTTCAGGTCGTCCAGGGCGTCGCGCAGCTCCGCCTCGGTCAGCGGGGCGGTGGCGCTGCGCGCGCCCACCAGGCCACCACCGGGTGCCGGCGGCCCGAGCAGGTCGCGCAACCCGTCCGGTACGTCCAGCGAGTCGATCAGGTCGCCGTCGTGGTCGGCCAGCGCGGTCAGCGTCGCCTCCGCCTGGTACCGCGCCTGTTCCGGGCTACGTCCGCTGATCCGGCCCACCTCGGCCAGGAAGCCCGGCAGGTCCCGGTGCCGCTCGATGCCGTCGACCGGCACCACGTCGTGCAACTTCACCGGAACCGCCTCCAGCAGCCGTTCGCGCTCCGCCTCGTCCAGCGCCCAGGCCAGTGCCAGTACGGTCGCCTCCGCGCCAACCTTGGCGGTGCGGAAGTCCACTCCCGCGCGCCGGCTGACCTCGCCGACCAGCTCGCGGTAGCCCATCGAGGTCACCTCGGGGGTGCCCTGCCCGGGTTCCGGCAGGGGCCGGGTCGCGGTACCCACCGCCGTCGGCGGCGGCGCCGGCCCGCCCCGGGAGCTGTCCGGCTTGTGCCGGCCGGCCGGCGGGGGACCGGACCGTCGACCCCGGTCCAGGCTGGTGAGCTGCTTCGACGCGCTCAGGCTGGTGCCGGCCTCGCTCGGCTGTCGACCCTGCTCGCGGGCCTGGCGGGCCAGGGCCCGGCGGCGCTGGTTGTCGCCCTCCATCTGCTTGCGCATGCTCGCACCTCGCTCCTGTCGGGGTTCACCTCGTCCGCGGTCGCGTTCCCGCCGCCCGGCGGAAGGTAACGGGCCGAACCCGGTCGCGGGGTTCACTCGCCGGGGGTGAGCCACCCTCACCCGACCGGGCCGCACGATCGGAGCTGACCGGAAGTCTTCCGAGGAACGCGGAAGGGAAGGTCGTCATGAAGAGGATCGTCGAGATCGTCCCCGCCCGACCCGGCTGGTACGCCCGGTGGCAGGTCGGCCCGGAGGCGACCCGGTGCTACCCGGTGAGCCTGTGGGCGCTGGTCGAGGAGACCGACGGTTCCGGCCGCGAGGTGGTGGGCGTGGACTGCGCCGGCCAGTGGCCTGGATCGGACGTCAACGAGGTCGGTGGGGACTTCGTCCGGTACCTGTTCCAGACGCCTGATTCCGGTCGCCCGGAGGACGTCGAACCACCGTCGTCGGCCGACCTGCGCGAGGACGGGCCGCGGCTCCGACCGGCCGTCGCCACCTGAGGACCTTCCTCTCGGCCCCCGGCCCCTGGTCCCAGGGTCGGGGGCCACCCCGACCCTCGGGACGGACGTGCCCAGCTGCCAAGCGGACATAGCGGACCCGGCGTCGCAGGACGCCCTCTGATCGGCTAGATTTCCCCGCCAGCGGGTGACCCCGTGCGGTCCCCATCGCCCGACACGAGACAGGTACCCCTCCATGGGCCAAGGCGCCGCGAACCCCGTCCGTATCCTCGTCGTCGACGATGACCCCGGTGACGTGTTGATGATCGAGGAGGCGCTGGAGGACTCCGAGATCGACAAGGTCATCGACGTGGTCAGCGACGGCCAGGAGGCGATGGAGTTCCTCCACCGCGAGGGGCGGCACACCGAGGCCCGGCGCCCGGACGTGATCCTGCTCGACCTGAACATGCCCCGGATGGACGGCCGGCAGGTGCTCGGCGCGGTCAAGCGGGACGAGGACCTGCGGACCATCCCCGTCGTCGTGCTCACCACCTCCAACGCGGACACCGACATCGTCGGCAGCTACACGCTGCAGGCCAACGCGTACGTGACCAAACCGATCGACCTGGACGACTTCAACGAGACGGTCCGCCGCATCGACGAGTTCTTCGGGCGGGTGGTCGTGCTCCCCAAGCGCTCCTGACCGCCCGCCGCCCCGCCGGGGTCGGCGCTCAGTTGCTGAACATTTTTCCCGAACATCCTCGGTGTCGAGCGGTAGCCGCGAGGATCGAACTGGGGAAAAGACGTACCAGCTGCCTGGGGGGCGACAGTATGAGGTTCTCCGTCGTTGAGACCGGCTACGACCAGCGGCAGGTCGATTCCTGCCTCGACGAGCTCGGGATCCGGTTGACCCGGCTCGCGGCGCGGGCGGAGGTCGCCGCCGGCGCGGGTCGGGAGTGGGACCAGATCCGGCAGGAGGCGAGCCTGCTGCGCGGCCTGGTCGACCGCCAGGGTTCGCCCACGGACGACGACGCGGCGGCGGCCCGGCGCACCGCGTCGGCGGTCGAGCGGGAGGCCGCCGAGATCCTGGCGCAGGCCCGCAGCGAGCTCGACGCGGCGCGCGAGGAGGCCCGGCGGGTCCGCGAGCGGGTGTACGCCGAGGCGGTGCAGGCCCGCCGCGAGTTCGAGGCGGCGCTGCACGAGCGGCGGTGCCGGGAGGCCCGGGTGGACCAGATCCTGGCCGGTGTGGCCGTGGACGCGGTGCCGGCCGACACGCCCACCGCCGCCGCGTCCACGGGCGGTGTCCCGGCGACCCGGGCCGCCGCCGGCGCGACCGAGGTGTCGGTGCAGCGGCCGGAGCCGGGCACCCGGGTGGCGTGAGCGCGGGGGCGGGTCAGGTCAGCGTCGCGACCACCGTGGTGGCCCGCTGCTCGTGCGGGGCGTACGCGTCGGGGAACGCCGAGATCTGCACCGCCTGGGCCGCAGCGGTCACGCTCAGCTCCTGCCAGCCGGGCACCTCGGCGAGCGCCGCGTAGAACGCCCGGGCCGCGTACGCGGGGCGCATCAGCTGGGCCACGGTGCCCCAGCCGCTGCTGGGGCGCTGCTGGAACAGCCCGACCGAGTCGTGGTCGGAGCCGCTGCCCTGGTGCGGGTGGTCGTACGACTCGGGCAGCACGTCGCTGGCCAGGTTGTACAGGTCGCTCTCCTGCATGGCGGTGGCGATGGCGACGATCAGGCCGCGCCGGGGCATCTTCATCTCGACGCCGACGTCGACGATCACCTTCGCGTTGTCCATCTGCGCCTGGGTGAGACCGGCGACCGGCCGGGGACGGCTGGACCTGGCCGGCTTCGGCTTCGGCGGCCGGGTGGCCGCCGGGCTCGGGCTGGCCGTGGGGATCGGCGTGACGGGGACGGCGACGGGCGAGGCGCCCCGGTCCAGCGACCGGGAGGCGCGGTCGGTGGCCGCGGCCCGGTCGGCCAGCACCTCGCTGACCGGCTTCCCGTGCTGGCCGGTGTCGTGCGCGCCGGCGAACGCCACCAGGC
Organism: Micromonospora sp. NPDC050200; assembly: GCF_040656135.1. Lineage (NCBI taxonomy): Bacteria > Bacillati > Actinomycetota > Actinomycetes > Micromonosporales > Micromonosporaceae > Micromonospora > Micromonospora sp. NPDC050200. Next base: position 63,750 of record NZ_JBFALG010000012.1, on the reverse strand, counting down.
CGAGGCAGCAGGTCACGCCGCAGGCGAGGGCCACCCGGGCGGGGGCCGAGGCCAGCAGGGCCCGGGTCCCGCGGCGGGACGGCTCCGGGGCGCGGTGCCGGCCGATCCTCCGTTCGCCCGATGCGGCATCAGCGGGACGGGCACCCGGTCGGGTCTCGGACAGCTGCTGCTGAGGGGAGTCGTCGGGAAGCACCCGCCGAGGTTAGAGAGTCTGCCGCCGCTTGCCACCGGGGTCTTTGGTGGCATGCGGCACAATTTGCCATGATCCGACCGGGCATTGGTGCCGCTCTGCGAGGAACGGCACCGACCTCGCCAGTCCTACTTATCCTTGATGTCGGAAACTACCGGAGGAATCCGGCGGGCCGTGAGCGCGCTGGCGAGGCGGGCGGCCCTCATCCCTTCGGCGACGGCCGCCGGCCGTACCGCCGATCCGCGGGCCCACCGCGCGGTGGAACCCCCGGCTGCGGCCGGCGCCCACGGTGTCGCCGTCGCCCGGCACCCGGCTCGGTACGATGCGGACGGTGACCGACAGCATGATCGACGAGCCCGTCCGCGGTGCCGCGCACCGCCCCGGTGACCGGCGTGGACTCGTCGTGGTGCTGCTCGCCGTGCTGCTGGCGGCGGTGCTGGCCGGTCACCGCGCGGTGCCGAACGTGCACGGCCTGGGCAGTGTGCTCGACAGCGCGACGCCGCTGCTGGGCCTGGCGGTGCCGGTGCTGGCCCTGGTCGCGCTGCTGCGCCGCTCCCGGCGGGCGCTGGTGGCCGTCGGGCTTCCCGCGGCCGTCTGGGCGCTGATGTACGCCGGCGCCTGGCTGCCGCCCGGCGCCGGCGCCGGGCCGGCCGGCATCCGGGTGGCCAGCCAGAACCTGCGGGCGGGCAATCCCGACCCCGCCGCCACGGTGACCCCGCTCGCCGAGGCCGGCGTCGACCTCATCGCACTCCAGGAGGTCGACGACGCCGACCGGCTCGCGCCCGACCTGCGGCAGCGCTACCCGCACCGGGCGTCGGTCTCCACCGTCGCGCTGTGGAGCCGCTACCCGATCCGGGACTCCGCGGGGGTGGACACCGGGCTCGGCTGGACCCGTGGGCTGCGGGCGGTCGTCGCCACCCCGCGCGGGGACCTGGTGGTCTACGTGGTGCATCTCGGATCGGCCCGGGCCGGGAAGACCGCCACCCGGGACGAGACCGTCCGCACCCTGGCCCGGGTGGTCCGGTCGGACCGCGCCGACCGGCTGCTGGTGCTGGGGGATCTGAACACCGCGACCACCGACCGGGTCTTCGACCCGCTGACGCGCCTGCTCGGCGACGCCCAGGCCGACGCGGGCCGGGGCTTCGGGTTCACCTGGCCCTCGTCGGTGCCGGTCACCCGACCCGACCACGTGCTCTACCGCGGACTCACTCCCACCGAGGCCGACGTGCTGCGGACGCCGGACTCCGACCACCGGGCGGTGACCGCCGGCTTCCGCTGGTGACTCAGCGACGCCCGTCGGCGGGCGTGACGGTCAACCGGTGCCGGCTGGCGTCGCCGCTGGAGAAGGGCCAGATCCGGTCGGCGTACTCCACCAGGTCGGCCAGCTGCTCGCGGCTCAGGCCCACCGACGAGATGGAGGCGTGCACGTCCGCCCGGTACCGGCCGTCGTCGTCGCGGCCCAGCTTCGCCTCGGCGGTGACCTGCACGGTGTGCGCCTCGTCGGTGATCTCGCCGGCCGCCTCCACCGCCGCGTGGTGCAGGCAGGACGCGAACGCGGCGGCCAGCAGCTGCTCCGGCGTCAGGCCCGTGCAGTGCGGCGCGAGCGGGGACGCCAGCGCCGTGGACCAGCCGCCGTCGTCGGTGCGTACGTGACCGCCCGAGGCGGTCGCGGTGGCCTCGTTCAGCCAGGAACTCGGATCCGGCATCGCGTTCCTCCCGTCAGTCACCGGCCCGCGTTCCCGGCCTCGATCGGGTGAAACGCCGGTCAGGCGGGGGTGCGGGACCAGTCGTTGAGGGCGACCGCCCGCCGTTCCCGAGCTCCGGTACCCGCGGTCTCAGCAGGGCAACCCGTGGGCGGGTCGACCCGGAGCAGGCTCGGGGCCGACCGCCGTGCGGTAGCTTGCCAGCCAGGGACGTCCGGTGCACCGGTGCGGACGGCGTGGGACGGAGGGGGACGCGGATGGGCGAGGTGACCGTACGCTTCGTCGGCGGGCCGGCCCACGACCTGGTCCGGGAGGTGCCCGCCGACCCGGGCGGCCACCCGCCGGAGCGCTGGGTCATGCGGCACCCGGACGCCGGCCCACCCCCGGGCGGCGGCGGGCCGGACCACCTCTACGCGCGGGACCGGCGCGACGGCAGCGGGGTCTGGACGATGCGCTTCGTGCGCACCTATCCCGTCGGGGCGAGCGAGTAGCCCGGTCACCGGCCCGCCGTGCGGTCGCCTGCGGCAGCGCGGCCCGGTCGGTCACCGCCACCCGCGCCGCCCGTCCCGTTCCCCCGCGCGGCGCCCGCCGGGCCGGTACCGTCGAGCCGACCCGGGTCGGCGCGCACAGGACGCGCACAGGATGCGCACAGGTCGACGCCAGGCACGGCGCCGACGATGGGGGCATGGTGATGGACGGGCAGGCAGCGCAGCAGCGGATCGAACTCCGTCGCCCGGACGGCGAGCCGGTCCGGGTCCTGGTGGTCGACGACGAGCCGACCCTGACCGACCTGCTGTCGATGGCCCTGCGCTACGAGGGCTGGCAGGTGCGCAGCGCCGGCAACGGGATGGCCGCGCTGAGCGCCGCCCGGCAGTTCCAGCCGGACGCCGTGGTCCTCGACGTGATGCTGCCCGACCTGGACGGCTTCCAGGTGCTGCGCCGGCTGCGCGAGCAGACCCCCACCGTGCCGGTGCTCTTCCTGACCGCCCGGGACGCGGTCGAGGAGCGCATCGCCGGGCTGACCGTCGGCGGCGACGACTACGTCACCAAGCCGTTCAGCCTGGAGGAGGTCATCGCCCGGCTGCGCGCCCTGCTGCGCCGTTCCGGCTTCGCCGTGGCCGCCCGTGACGACGCCGTGCTCACCGTCGGCGACCTCAGCCTCGACGAGGACAGCCACGAGGTGCGCCGCGGCGGCGAGTTGGTCACCCTCACCGCCACCGAGTTCGAGCTGCTGCGCTACCTGATGCGCAACCCGCGCCGGGTGCTGAGCAAGGCGCAGATCCTCGACCGGGTCTGGAACTACGACTTCGGCGGGCAGGCCAACGTCGTGGAGCTGTACATCTCGTACCTGCGGAAGAAGATCGACGTAGGACGGGCGCCGATGATCCACACGCTGCGCGGCGCGGGTTATGTCCTCAAGCCCGCGGAGTGACCGGGGCGGCCGGCTGCGCTCCTGGCTGGCCGGGCGGTCCCTGCGGGCCCGCCTGGTCGCCGCGGTGGTGGCGCTGTTCGCCCTGGTCAGCATCGCCATCGGCGGCCTGACCACGGTGGCGCTGCGGCACTTCCTGGTGGTCCAGGTCGACAACCAGCTCACCCTCGACGACCGCCGGCAGCAGGAACCCCCGCTCTGGTACCGGCAGTTCGCCGAGCGGCAGCGGGTGGACGGCCAGCGGGTTCCCGAGCCGCCGGCCGGCTTCCCGCCCGACTCGATCGCGGCGAAGGTCGTCGACGGCGGTGTGGTGTCCGCGCGGATCCGCAGCAGCTCCGGTCCGGCCGAAGCACTGCCGGCCGCCGACCTGTCGGCGCTGACCCGGGTGCCCACCGACGGGCGGCCGCGCACCGTCGACCTGGGCGATCGGGGCGACTACCGGGCGGCGGCCCGGCAGGTGCCCGACGGCGACGTGCTGGTCTTCGCGATCCCGCTGGCCGGGGTGCACGAGACGGTCTGGTGGATGGTTGCCGCCCAGGCGGGTGTCGCCGCCGCCGGCCTGCTGGTCGCCGGAGGCCTGGGCGCGCTGATCGTGCGGGCCACACTGCGCCCGCTCAACCGGGTCGCCGCCACCGCCGTGCGGGTCACCGAGCTGCCGCTGGACCGCGGCGAGGTGGCTCTGTCGGTGCGGGTGCCCGAGGGCGACACCGACCCGCGTACCGAGGTGGGGCAGGTGGGGGCGGCGCTGAACCGGATGCTGGGGCACGTCGCCGCCGCGCTCGCCGCGCGGCAGGCCAGTGAGACCCGGGTACGCCAGTTCGTCGCCGACGCCAGCCACGAGCTGCGTACGCCGCTGGCCGCGATCCGCGGCTACGCCGAGGTGGCCCGGCGCGGCCGGGACCGGGTGCCGCCGGACGTGGCGCACGCGCTGCGCCGGGTGGAGTCGGCCAGTACCCGGATGACCAGCCTCGTCGACGACCTGCTGCTGCTGGCCCGGCTGGACTCCGGCCGGCCGCTGGTGGCCGAGCCGGTCGACCTGACCGCGCTGATCGTCGACGCGGTCAGCGACGCGCACGCCGCCGGCCCGGAGCACCGCTGGCAGCTCGACCTGCCCGACGAGGTGCTCGACGTGCCGGGCGACGCCGTCCGGCTGCACCAGGTGGTGGCGAATCTGCTGGCCAACGCCCGGGTGCACACCCCGCCCGGCACCACGGTGACCACCCGGCTGGCCCGGGCCCCCGGCGGCGTGCAGATCAGCGTCGCCGACGACGGGCCGGGGATCCCGCCCGAGTTGCAGGGCGAGGTCTTCGAACGCTTCGCCCGGGGCGACAGCTCCCGGTCCCGGGAGCACGGCAGCACCGGCCTCGGCCTGGCGATCGTGGCGGCGGTGGTGGAGGCGCACCATGGGTTCGTCGAGGTGGAGAGCCGGCCGGGCCGCACCGTCTTCCGGGTCCTGCTGCCGGCTTCCACAGCTGACCCATAGCCCGGTCACGGGGTCGATCTAGCCGGCTTCGCCAGGCTCGTCGCATGGACAGAACCGAGAGCCTGCTGACCGCGCCGGCGGCGGCCGCACCGCCGCTGCCACCCGCACCGGAACCCGTACCCGTGGCGGCGGAACCCCCGCGGTCGCGCCGGGACCCGACCTGGGTACGACCGGCCCTGGCCGTGCTGCTGCTCGCCACCGGGGTGCTCTACCTCTGGGGCCTGGGCGCGTCCGGCTGGGCGAACTCCTTCTACTCGGCGGCCGCGCAGGCCGGCTCGGAGAGCTGGAAGGCGTTCTTCTACGGCTCGTCCGACGCGGCCAACTCGATCACGGTGGACAAGACCCCCGCGTCGCTCTGGCTGATGGCGCTGTCGGTGCGGATCTTCGGCCTGAGCAGCTGGTCCATCCTGGTGCCGCAGGCGCTGCTCGGCGTGGCCACGGTCGGCGCGCTGTACGCCACCGTGCGGCGTTGGTACGGCCCGGTCGCCGGCCTGATCGCGGGGTCGGTCCTCGCGCTCACCCCGGTGGCCACCCTGATGTTCCGCTTCAACAACCCCGACGCCCTGCTCGTCCTGCTGCTGGTGCTCGGCGCGTACGCGACGGTGCGGGCGGTGGAGACGGCCAGCACCCGGTGGATCTCCCTGGCCGGCGCGCTGGTCGGCCTGGGCTTCCTCACCAAGATGCTCCAGGCGTTCCTGGTGGTCCCGGTCTTCGCCGGGGTCTACCTGCTGGCCGCGCCGACCGGTCGGTGGCGGCGGATCCGGCAGCTGCTGCTGGCCGGGCTGGGCCTGGTCGTCGCCGCCGGCTGGTGGGTGGCGGTCGTCGAGCTGGCGCCGGCCGGCGCCCGTCCCTACATCGGCGGCTCGCAGGGCAACAGCATCCTCGAACTGACCCTGGGCTACAACGGCCTGGGGCGGATCACCGGCAACGAGGAGGGCAGCGTTGGTGGCGGCCGGGCCGGCGGCGGTGGCCCGTTCGCCGGCCAGAGCGGCTGGCTGCGGATGTTCGACACCGAGGTCGGCGGCCAGATCTCCTGGCTGCTTCCGGCCGCGCTGATCCTGCTGGTCGCCGGCCTGGTGCTGGCCGGCCGTTCGGCGCGCACCGACCGGCGTCGCGCCGGCCTGCTGTTGTGGGGCGGCTGGCTGCTGGTCAGCGGGCTGATCTTCAGCTTCATGTCCGGCATCTTCCACGCGTACTACACGGTGGCCCTCGCCCCGGCGGTCGGCGCCCTGGTCGGCAGCGGCGCCGTCCTGCTCTGGCGGGCACGCCCGGCCGCGCCCGGCCCGGTCGTGGTGCCCGACGCGGCGGTGGGTCCGGTGCCCGCCGAGGCGACGCCCGAGCGGTGGGCGGGCCGCCGGGGCCTGCTGGCCACCGGCATGCTGGCGGCGACCCTCGCCGTCACCGCCTGGTGGTCGTGGCGACTGCTGGGCCGCAGCCCGGACTGGTACCCCTGGCTGCGCACGGCGGTGCTGGTCGTCGGCCTCAGCGCGGCGGTGCTCGTCCTGCTGGCGGACCGGCTGCCCCGGCGGGTCGTGCCGGTGGTGCTCGCCCTCGGCACGGTGTCCGCGCTGGCCGGGCCGGCCGGGTACGCCCTGCAGACCGCGGCCACCCCGCACACCGGTGCGATCCCGAGCGCCGGCCCGGCCGTGCAGGGCGGCTTCGGCCCGGGGCGGGGCGGCTTCCCGGGCGGCGGCCAGCTCCCCGGTTTCCCGGGCGGCAACCGGGCCGGCCAGGACGGCGGCACGGGCGCCTTTCCGGGCCTGCCCGGCGGCACCGGCCAGACCGGACAGTTCCCCGGTTTCCCGGGCGGGCAGCCGGGCCAGAGCGCCGGCGGTGACGGCCGGTCGCCGCGCGGCGGCGCGATGGGCGGGCTGCTCGACTCCCGCGAGCCGAGCGCCGAGCTGACGGCGCTGCTGGCGGCCGACGCCGACGACTACACCTGGATGGCGGCCACCATCGGCTCGAACAACGCCTCCGGCTACCAGCTCGCCACGGGTGAGCCGGTGATGGCGATCGGCGGCTTCAACGGCAGCGACCAGTCCCCGACGCTGGCGCGGTTCCAGGCGTACGTCGCCGACGGCCGGATCCACTGGTTCCTCGGCGGCGGCGGGTTCCGGGCCAACGGGGGCAGCTCCGCCTCGCAGGAGATCGCCGCCTGGGTCGCCGAGACCTTCGAGTCCAGGACCGTCGACGGGGTCGCCGTCTACGACCTGAGCAGCGGGAAGCGGGGATGAGGATGACGGACGCCACCGGCCCCCGGCCGGCCGTCGAGACCCGGGTCGCGGCGCCCACCACGGTGCTGGACGTGGTGGTCCCGGTCCACAACGAGGAGGCCGACCTGGGCCCCTGCGTACGGCGGCTGCACACGCACCTGAGCGCCCACTTCCCGTACCCGTTCCGGATCACCGTGGCCGACAACGCCAGCGTCGACGGCACCCTCGCGGTCGCCGAGGCGCTCGCCGCGGAGCTGCCCGGCGTCGAGGTGCGGCACCTGGCCGCCAAGGGCCGCGGCCGGGCGCTGCGGGCCACCTGGTCGGCCTCGGACGCCCCGGTGCTGGTCTACATGGACGTGGACCTCTCCACCGACCTGGCGGCGCTGCTGCCGCTGGTCGCGCCGCTCATCTCCGGCCACTCCGACCTGGCCATCGGCACCCGGCTGGCGCGCACCTCCCGGGTGGTCCGGGGCGCCAAACGGGAGGTGATCTCCCGGGCGTACAACCTGTTGCTGCGGGGGGCCCTCGCCGCGCGGTTCTCCGACGCGCAGTGCGGTTTCAAGGCGATCCGCGCCGACGTGGCGCGGGAGCTGCTGCCGCTGGTGCAGGACACCGGCTGGTTCTTCGACACCGAGCTGCTGGTGCTGGCCCAGCGGGCCGGGCTGCGCATCCACGAGGTGCCGGTGGACTGGGTGGACGACCCGGACAGCCGGGTGGACGTCGTCGCCACCGCCGTGGCCGACCTGCGCGGCATCGGCCGGCTGGGTTGGGCGCTGCTGACCGGGGCGCTGCCGGTGGGGCGGCTGCGCGAGCAGCTCAGCCGTGCGCCGCTGACCGTCCCGCCGGCCCACGTGCTGGTCGGGCTGCCCCGGCAGCTGGCCCGCTTCGCCGCCGTCGGGGTGGCCAGCACGCTGGCGTACCTGGTGCTGTTCCTGGCGACCCGGGGGGTGCTCGGCGCGCAGTGGGCCAACCTGCTGGCGTTGCTGGTGACGGCGGTGGCGAACACCGCGGCGAACCGCCGGCTGACCTTCGGCATCACCGGTCGCCGGCACGCCGGCCGGCACCACCTGCAGGGGCTGCTCGCCTTCGGCCTCGGCCTGGCCCTGACCAGCGGGTCGCTGGCCGCCCTGCACGCGGCCACCAGTCCGTTTCGCCTGGTCGAGCTGGCGGTGCTGATGGCGGCCAACCTGGCCGCCACGGCCCTGCGCTTCCTGTTGCTCCGGCTCGCCATGCACCACCGCCGCCCCGCGCCACCCCCGCCGGGGGTCGGGGACTGAGGACCTCGACGAGGCGGTGCGCCGGCCGCCCGTCGGGGTCCCCGTCGCGCGCGCTCCGCACCCCGGCCGGCGCCGCGTCCGGCACCGTCCGGCGCGGCGGGTGCCGGCCGGCCCGGGCGTGGCAGGCTGGGTGGGATGTACCGGGAACGTCGGGCCACCCTGCGCGGGGCGGTGCTGTGGGCCAGCGTGAGCGACGGCGGGGCCGGCCGGGTGCTGCCGGACGGCTGCCTCGACCTGCTCTTTTCCAGCCGGTCGGGGCTGCTGGTGGCCGGGCCGGACCGCAGCGCGTACCTGACCGCCTCGGCGCCGGGGGAGCGGTGGCTGGGGCTGCGGCTGCCGCCGGGCACCGGCCCGGCGGTGTTCGGTGTTCCCGCCGACGAGTTGCGGGACCGCCGGGTGCCGCTCGACGCGTTCTGGGGGCGCGCGGCGACCGAGGTCGCCGAGCGGCTGGGGGACCGGCCGACCGGCGCCGCGCTGGAGGCGGTCGTCGCCGCCCGGCTGGCCGCCGCCGGTGGTCCCGACCCGCTCGGCGGGCGGGTCGCCGCGCTACTCGCCGCCGGGGCGACCGTCACCGCGACCGCCGCCGAGGTCGGCCTCGGCCCGCGCGCCCTGCACCGGCGCAGCCAGGCCCTCTTCGGGTACGGCCCGAAGACCCTCGCCCGCATTCTGCGGATGCGCCGGGCCCTCGCGCTCGCCCGCACCGGTGTCGGGCTGGCCGAGGTGGCCGCCCGCAGCGGGTACGCCGACCAGGCGCACCTCACCCGCGACGTGCGTGAGCTGGCCGGCGTGCCCCCGGCGGCCCTGCTGAGGCGCTGACCTGGCGGTGGGGGACGGTCAGCCGCCCAGCGGGGCGTAGAGGTCGACGCCGGTGCCGTCGGGGTCGTGCAGCACCGCGTACCGCTGGCCCCAGAAGGCGTCCCAGGGCGGTAGTTCCCCGTGGAAGCCGGCCCCGGTCAGCTCGGCCCAGTACCGGTCCACCTCGGCCGGGTCGGCGCAGCGGAAGGCGAGGTTGACCCGGGGGCTGCCGGTCGGCGCCGTCCACCCCGGGTGGAAGGTGCGGACCATCTCCACCGTGTCCCAGGCCAGCCGGACACCCCCGGGCAGGGTGACCTCCACGTGCTGCTCGGAGTCGGCCTCGGCCGGGATGTCCAGCCCCAGCCGCCGGTAGAAGTCGAGCGTGCGGGCCATGTCGGCGACCGCCGTGCCGACGAGATCCAGGCGAGGTGTCATGGCCGAGACGCTAGACGGGGCCGGGGCCGCGGTCTTGAACGGAACGGACAGGGGCCCGGAGGGATCCGTGTGGCCCGCACGAACGCCTCCGGCGGCGTACCGTGACAAGGAACAACTCCGGCCTTAAGGGTGGAAAAGCCTCATCTTGGCGTACTCGGAGCGCCGGCCACACGACGGCGAGGGAAGGGAGCGGTCGGTGATGCACCTGGCCTACCTGGACGCGGGGTCCGGCAGCCTGATCGTGCAGGCGGTGGTCGGCGGGGTCGCGGGGGCGGCCGTGGCCGCGAAGGTCTACTGGCGCCGGCTGGTCGACCGGTTCCGCCGCCAGCCCACCGACCGCGGCTGAGCAGGGCCGGCACCACCGATGGCGGTCCCCGACACCCGGATCCGGGTCGAGCCCGGCTCTTTCCGTGACCCGGCCAACCGGGTCTTCCACGCCGGCGAGGAGGTGCTGCGCGGGCTCGGCCCCCAGGGGGCCCGCGACTGGGGGGCCCTGTCCGGCAGCGCCTTCTTCGCCGAGCTGCTCGCCGAGGGCAAGGTCTGCGGCACCGAGCCGGTCGACCCCGCCCGGCTGCCCGGCTGGGTGGCGGTGCTGCGGCACGAGCGCATCCCGTTCGTCTCCCACCCGTACGAGTGGTCGTTCGCGATGCTGCGCGACGCGGCGCTGCTGCACCTGGAGATCCTGCACCGGGCGCTCTCCGCCGGGTTCACCACCAAGGACGGGTCCGCCTACAACCTCCAGTGGCGCGGCGTCAGCCCGGTCTTCATCGACGTGGGCTCCTTCGCGCCGCTCGCCGAGGGCGAGCCGTGGGCCGGCTACCGGCAGTTCTGCCAGACCCTGCTCTACCCGCTGCTGCTCCAGGCCCACCTCGGCCTGGACTTCCAGCCCTGGCTGCGGGCCCGGGTCGACGGCATCGAGCCGGACCAGATGCGCCGCCTGTTCCGCGGCGCCCGCCGGCTGCTGCCCGGCGTGCCGACCCACGTGCACCTGCACGGCGCACTGCAGGGCCGCAACGCCCGCGCCAGCACCACCGAGGTCCGAGCCCAGCTCCGGGCCGCCGGCTACTCCCGGGACCTGGCCCTGGCCACCGTACGCGGCATCGACCGGCTGGTCCGCCGGCTGGACCGGCGCGCGGAGGGCAGCCACTGGGTCGACTACCAGCGCACGTGTGGCTACACGATGCGGGACCGGGAGGAGAAGGAGCGCTTCGTCGAGGCGGCGGTGCGCGGCACCGGCCAGCCCCGGCTGGTGCTCGACCTCGGCGCCAACGACGGCCGGTACGCCCGGATCGCCGCCCGCCACGCCGCGCAGGTGGTCGCCGTCGAGCAGGACCCGGCGGTGGTCGACACCCTGTACCGGACCTTGTGCGCCGAGGGTGAACGGCGAATTCTGCCGCTGGTGATGGACCTGGCCGACCCCTCGCCCGGGGGCGGCTGGCGGGGCGTCGAGCGGGCCGGCTTCGCCCACCGGGCCCGGGCCGACGTGGTGCTCGCCCTGGCCCTGGCGCACCACCTGGTCATCGGCCGCAACGTGCCGCTGCCCGAGCTGCTCGACCAGCTCGTCGCGTACGCCCGGCCGGGCGGCCGGCTGGTGGTGGAGTTCGTCCACGCCGAGGACCCGATGGCGCGCCGGCTGCTGGCCAACAAGCCGGACGGGATCTTCCCCGACTACCGGCGCGAGGAGTTCGAGCGGCTGCTGGCGGCGCGCTGCCGGGTCGAGCGGCAGCAGGAGCTGCCCTGCGGCACCCGCACGCTCTACCAGGCGGTGGTGGGTGGCTGATCCTGTCCTCGCGCCGCCGATCGGCCGGCGCGACCCCGGTCCGCCACCGGCGTCCACGCCGTCCCCGGCCGCCGGCGTCCGGTGGCGCGCCGAGTGGGGCCGGCTGCTGGAGGTGGCCGCCCTGCTCGGGTTCGTGGTCACCCAGCCCCTGCTCGACGTGCTCGGGCGCAGCCCCGACTTCTTCCTCTTCCACCGCGCCGGCCCGCGTGACGTGCTGGTGCTGGTGGCGCTGATCGCGCTGCTGCCCACGCTCGCCGTCGCGCTGCTCGGGCTGGCCACCGGGCTGGCCGGCGGGCGGGTCCGGCGGGGAGCGCACACCGGGACCGTCGGGCTGCTGCTGGCCGCCCTGGCCGTGCAGCTGGGCCGGCACGGCACGCCGCTGCGGGGCGTACCGCTGCTGCTCGCCGCCGTGGTGCTCGGCGCCGCCGGTGCGGCGGCGCACGCGCGGTGGCGGGGGCCGGGCCGGGTGCTGCGGGTCGCCGCGATCGGGCCGCCGGTCTTCGTCGTGCTCTTCCTCTTCGCCTCGCCCTCCTCGGCGGTGGTGCTGCCACGGGCGCACGGCGGCGCGGCGGGAGTCCCCGGGCCGGGGGAGCACCCGCCGGTGGTCATGATCGTCCTCGACGAGCTGCCACTGGTCTCCCTGCTCGGCCCGGACGGGAAGATCGACGCGACCGCCTACCCGCACTTCGCCGAGCTGGCCGCCGGGTCGACCTGGTACCGCAACGCCACCGGGGTGAGCGGCTGGACGCCGTACGCGCTGCCGGCGATGCTCACCGGCCGCTACCCGGCCGAGCCGCTCGCCCCGCACTACTCGCAGTACCCGGACAACCTCTTCACCGCCCTCGGCGGGCTGTACGACATCCGGGCCCAGGAGAGCATCACCCGGCTCTGCCCGCCCAGCCGGTGCGACCAGCCCAGCAGACCGGAGCAGGGGCTCGGCGTGCTGGTCCGGGAGAGCGGCACGCTGCTGAAGCAGGTCACCGCGCCGGTGGACAGCCGGGTCGACCCGGAGGAGTCGTACCGGGAGCGGACCCGCGCCGAGGCCGGGCTCGACGCCGCCGAGCCGGTCCCGGACGACCCGAGGTTCCGCTTCGACAACCTGAACGAGAACCAGCCGGCCCGGTTCACCAGCTTCCTGGCCGGCCTGCGCCCGTCGAACCGGCCCACCCTGCACTTCCTGCACCTGCTGATGCCGCACGCGCCCTGGGCGTTCCTGCCCTCGGGAGCGCGCTACGCCGCCCCCGATGACCTGCCCAACGACGGCGCCGGCTGGGTCGAGCTGGCCCGGGCCCGGCACCTGGCCCAGCTGCGCTACACCGACCGGCTGGTCGGCGAGACGCTGCGCACCCTGCGCGCCACCGGTCTGTGGGACAAGGCACTGATCCTGCTCACCGCCGACCACGGGGTGAGCTTCACCCGGGACTGGCAGGGCCGGGGGCTGGACGCGATCGACCACGCGGCCGGCGAGGTGGCCTGGGTGCCGATGTTCGTCCGGAGCCCCGGGCAGCGGGCCGGCCGGGTCGACGACCGCAACTGGGAGCACGTCGACCTGCTGCCCACCATCGCCGACGCGGTGCACGTGCGGATTCCCTGGACGGTCGACGGGCGTTCCGCCCGGCAGGCCCCGCGCGAGGGCGCCGAGAAGCACTTCTACGACCGCCCGGGCCAGCCGCTGACCCTGCGCGGCGGGGTGCCGACCCGCCCGCCGGACCCCGCGCCGCACCCGCTGGTCGGCACCGTTGTCGGCGACCGGCCGACCGGCGGGACGGCCACGGTGGCGAACCGGGCTTCGTTCGACCGCGTCGACCCGGACGCCGGCGAGCTGCCCGCCCTGGTCTGGGGGACGGTGCCCCGGGACGTGCCCGACGGCACGCTGCTGGCGGTGGCGGTCAACGGCCGGGTCGGCGCGGTCGTGCCGGTGGTGCCGCGGGACAAGGGGGGCCGCCGCTTCGCCGCCCTCCTCGCCGACGACCACCTGTTCCGCGCCGGGGCCAACCGGCTCGACCTCTACCGGGTCGGCTCCGACGGCGCCCTGCGCCGCCTGACGCTGTCCTGATGCTTCCTCCCCCGACGTCCGTCATCGTCGGGCTCGCCCCCGCCCACCAGGGTTTCCCAGCCGTCGGGCCGGGAATCGGGTGACGCATACCTCACCACCGAACCACGGCGGGCGGTACCCCGGGGACCGTGATTACGGTAAAAGCGAAGGCAATTCAACGAAGATTCGCCGGCGAAGCGAGGAACCAGATGACGGAAGTCAAGCTCGATCACCCCGGTGGGCAGCTTTCGATGCCGGTGCAGGCCGCGGTCGAGGGCCCGGCGGGCATCGGGGTGAGCAAGCTGCTGAAGGAAACCGGGATGACCACCTACGATCCCGGTTTCGTCAACACCGCGTCCTGCTCGTCGGCGATCACCTACATCGACGGTGACGCCGGCATCCTCCGGTACCGCGGATACCCGATCGAGCAGCTGGCCGAGAAGTCCTCCTTCCTGGAGGTCTCCTACCTGCTGATCTACGGCGAGCTGCCCACCCAGCAGCAGCTCACCGAGTTCAGCGAGCGGATCCGGCGGCACTCGTTGCTGCACGAGGAGATGCGTCGGTTCTTCGACGGCTTCCCGCGCGACGCGCACCCGATGGCCGTGCTCTCCTCGGCCGTCAGCGCCATCTCGACCTTCTACCAGGACAGCCTGGACCCGTTCGACTCCGAGCACGTGGAGATGTCCACGGTCCGGCTGATGGCGAAGGTCCCCACCATCGCCTCGTACGCCTACAAGAAGTCCATCGGCCAGCCGCTGCTGTACCCGGACAACTCCCTGGGCTACGTGGACAACTTCCTGCGGATGACCTTCGGCGTGCCGGCGGAGTCGTACGAGGTCGACCCGGTGGTGGCCCGGGTGCTGGACATGCTCTTCGTGCTGCACGCCGACCACGAGCAGAACTGCTCGACCTCCACGGTCCGGCTGGTCGGCTCCAGCAACGCCAACCTCTTCGCCTCGGTCTCGGCCGGGGTGAACGCCCTGTTCGGCCCGCTGCACGGCGGCGCCAACCAGGCCGTGCTGGAGATGCTGGAGAAGATCAAGGCCGATGGCGGGGACGTCCGCTCCTTCGTGCGGAAGGTGAAGGACAAGCAGGACGGCGTGAAGCTGATGGGCTTCGGCCACCGGGTCTACAAGAACTACGACCCGCGTGCCGCCATCGTGAAGAAGGCCGCCCAGGACGTGCTGGGCCGGATGGCCAAGCCGGACCCGCTGCTGGACCTCGCGGTGCAGCTGGAGGAGATCGCGCTGGCGGACGACTTCTTCGTCTCCCGCCGGCTCTACCCGAACGTGGACTTCTACACCGGCCTGATCTACAAGGCCATGGGCTTCCCGACCAAGATGTTCACGGTGCTGTTCGCCCTGGGTCGGCTGCCCGGCTGGATCGCCCAGTGGCGCGAGATGATCAACGACCCGGAGACCAAGATCGGCCGCCCGCGGCAGATCTACACCGGCTACGCCGAGCGGGACTACGTCCCCGCCGCGGAGCGCTGACGCCGGTCCTGACGACGAAGGCCGCCGACCCCGTGCGGGTCGGCGGCCTTCGCGTGTTCCGCGGGCCGGTGGGTCAGCCCACCAGGGAGCGGAGCGGGATCTGCGTGTCCCGGAGGGCGTTCACCAGGTCACGCAGGTACGGGTGCTCGTCGGCCTGCAGGCCGTCCCGGTTCGGGATCACCAGGTAGGCCGACCCGTCCGCCACGGAGACCCGGGCGGTGTCGGTGTACCGGGCGACGACCGCCTCGGCGCGGTCGCGGTCACCGGCCGCCACCTCGACGGTGATCGGCCGCCACTCGCCGCCCAGGTTCTCCGCCACCGGCGCGGCCGCCGCAGCCGCCCGGGCGGGGTCAACCCCGGTCGCGCGCAGGCCGGCGCGGTTCGCCGCCTCACTCGACGGGTAGAGCAGGGCGTTGGCCACCAGGTGCTGCGCGTTCTCGGTGTACGCCCGGAAGAGCGGGTTGAACGCGAACAGCACCGCCCGGCCGGCGCCGGTCGGCTCGTCCACCAGCGCGACCGTCCCCTTCAGCGCGTCGCTGTGCACCGCGTAGCCGTTCGACCAGAAGGTGTCACCCGACGGGTAGCTGAGCACGTTGGTGCCGGTGCTGCTCGGGTTCAGGATCGAGTCTTCGTTGTTGAACGCGAAGTCCTCCGCCGGGCGGCCCAGCGCGACCGGGCTGTCGTGATCGACGTCGACCCGCAGTTGCGAGCCGGGCACCTGGTAGCCGCCAGGCTTCCCCTTCTCGGTCGCCGAGGTCAGGCCAGCGGCCCGGGCCATCCGGGTGCCCTCGTTCCGCAACCCGATGTAGGTGTGGCCCTGGGCGATCCAGTTCCGCAGGTTGGCCTGCCCGGCGGCGGTGAGCCCGCCGGTCGCGCTGCTGCCGTCCGGCACGAGCAGCACGGTGCGCTCGGTGAACGCGGGCGTGTTGTCGTTGATGTCGGCGGTGGTCACCGGCTTCAGGTCGAGGCCCCACCGCTTGCCCAGCAGGTACCGGGCCTCGCCGTGCGAGCCGGAGGTCAGCGAGATGCCGGTGCCCTGGAACAGCCCGACATCCGGCAGGTCCACCGTCGATCCGCTGGCCGCCGCGGCATGCGGGGTCAGGGTCACCCCGAGGGACCTGGCAAGGTCGTCGATCTCCGAAGTCAGGTTCTTGGCGGGGAGTCCGACCACAGCGGTGTCGAGGTCACGGACCAGCGGCACGCCCTGGCCGAGTAGCCGGAAGGTGAGTTCGGCCGCTGCCGCGGAGTCCAGCGGGTACGCGTACGAGCCGAACGCCGGCGCCGCCGAGGTCTTGCCGCCCGAGATCCGCCGGACCAGCTGGGCCTGGGGCCGGACGTCGTCCCCGGTGTAGATGGTGTCCACACCCATCAGCAGCGGGTTGCTCCAGGCCGACACGTCGTAGAAGTAGGGGAACGGCACGTACGCGTCCTCGCCCATGATCGCCTGGATCCAGTGCTTCTGCGGCTGGTCCATCGGGATCCAGTACGCGCCCACCGGCACGGTGACGTCGCTCGCGGTGCGCCCGCCGGCGATCCGGGCCGTCGGCACCTTCGTCGGCTTGGTCACCTCGTACACCTCGACGTCCATCCGGCGCAGCCGCTCGACCAGCTTGCGCACGTCGGCGAGCTGACGGTCGGGCAGCAGGAAGTACGACCGGATCTTGACGTCCGGCACCGGGAACTGGACCGTGTTGGTGGGCTGGACCACCTCGTTCGGCTCCAGCGTGCCGGCCCTGCCCTGGGCCAGGGCGTCCGTCCAGATCTTGAAGTAGCCGCTCAGCACCTCGTGCTTGTTCGCGGCGGCCCAGCCCAGGGTCGACCACTGGGTGTGGAACTGCTGCTGGACCCGGTTGGCCACCGCCGACGCGCTGCCCTTCTCGAAGGTCATGCCGGCGGCGCCGAAGCCGGCGGCCGGCACCGTGTCGCCATACCCCATGAAGAACAGGTCGTACCTTGCGTAGTTGAAGTAGCACTCGGTGGTGACGGCCCCGCCGCAGGCGCCGTTGAACCCGAAGCCGGCCTTGTTGGCCTCGCCGATCCGGTTGATCCAGTCGACGTTCTCGCTGGCGATCTCGTGGTGGATCGGGTCGGCGTTGGGCGGGAAGAAGTACTGCGAGCCGCCCATCTCGTGCGCGTCGACGAAGACCTGGGGCGGGTACTGCCGCAAGAGTTCGATCTTGCCGTCGGTCTCCTGCTGGGTACGCGCGAACCAGTCCCGGTTCATGTCGAAGCCGTACTCGTTCTGCCGCCGGCTGGCGTCGCGGCCGTCCGGGTTCTGCGTCGGCACGATGACGGTGACCAGGTTGTCGTTCCGCTCCGCGACCGCACAGGACAGGCCGGAGGCCAGCTCGTACAGGGTCTTGAGGGCGGCGTCCGTACCGCTCTTCTCGCCGCCGTGCACGTTCGCGGTCACCCAGACGATGGCCGGGCGGTCGGTCGCGGTCTCGGCGGCCTTCTTCGCCGTGGTCCCGCGCGGATCCCGTAGGTCGCGGATGTCGTTGGCGATCTGCTGCAGCGCGCCCGGCTGGACGTGCCGCTCGTTGGAGACGATGGCGTACGGCAGCGGCTGGCCGAGCACGCTCGTCGCCATGACGCCGGTGACGACGCGGTCGGAGGCGGTGTCGATGGCCGTCAGGTAGTTACGGACCTCGTCGTTGGTGACGACCCGCTCCTGGCCCGTGCCGAGCGGAAAGCCCAGCGCGGACTCCGGGCTGGGCACGGTGGACAGGCGGGCGGCGGGGTCGGTGCTGCAGCCGGGCGTGGGGGCCGCGCCGGCCGGGGCGCCAGCGAGCACCGGCGTGATGCCGGCCAGCAGGAGCAACGCGGTGAGGCTGGCCGTTCTTCTGGACGGGACCGCCCCGGGGGGACGCTTCGACAGGCGCATCGGGATGCCTCTCTTCGCTTTGGGGAGAGATCAACTGAGGTGGATCGGAACCCTACGACCTGCGCTTTCTGCGGTCAAGGTTCAGCTCGGGCCGGTCAGTGCGCCCGGTGCCCGTCCGCGCGGGCGGTGGTGGGCAGGTCACCGAGCACCCGGTTGATGAGGTGGATCCGCGCGTTGGCGACCCGGTAGTCGGCACACACGGTGTCGGCCCGGTCGGCCAGGCGGGCGCTCGTCTCGCGTCCGGTGACGGTGAGCCTGGTACCGGCGAGGGTGGTGACCTGGCCGGCGGCCACCATGTCGGACAGCGACAGCGACCCGGCGACGAGGTGTTCGCGGAGCAGGCCGCGAAGCTTGTCCTTGTCGACGAGGAGCAGCTGGTCCAGGGTGTCCTCGGAGAACTTGGCCGCGAAGGCGTCGTCCGTCGGGGCCAGGATGGTCAGCCCCGACCCGCCGCGCAGGTCGGCGGCCAGCCCGGACGCCCGTACCGCGGCCTCGAACGTGGTGAGCACGGGAAGCCACTGCAGGGCCGCCTCGGCCGGCTGACCGGCCAGGGACGCCGGGTTGCCCGGATCGCTGCCCGAGGGCAGCAGGTCGCACAGGGGCCCGCTGACCACGGCGGCCGCCGGTGCGGCGGTCCCGCCGGCCGCAGCGCGCGGCTCGACGCCGGAGCAGCCGGTGAGCACCAGGGACAGGGCGACCCCGGCGAGCGCCACCAGCCGTCGCCGGGGGTGGTGACGGCGGGCCGGCCGCCGGAGCCGGGGGAGGGATCGGGGTGGCGGGGGATTGACGGGCTGGTCCACGGCGTTCTCCAGGTCCGGTCGGGTCGTACGGTCGGTCGTACCGGCAGGCCCGACAGGGCCTGCCGGTACGACGGTCAGCAGGTCACAGGCTCGCGCACTGCCCGGTCTTCGGGCCCTGCACCGAGTTGCCCAGCCCGAGGTCGACCGGCGCCGAGGCGTTGCCGCCGCAGTGCAGCGGACCGGTCACGGTGCTGGCCGCCACCAGGGGCGCGTCGCCCCGGTTGTCGGACACCTCGACCGGGCCGGTGACCGTGGCGTCGACGACCACCACCGGACCGCTGGTCTCGGCGATCCGGACCGGGCCCTCCACCGCGCTGTCGGTCAGGAAGACCCCGGCCGCACCGCTGGCGTCCACCGGGCCGATGATCGACGAGCCGGTGGCGATCAGCGCCGCGCCGGGCCGGACCCGGACCGGACCGGTCACCGTGGCGTCCCGCAGGCAGGTCACCCCGGAAACCACCAGCTGACCGCTGTGCTGGCCGGTCACGGTCGGGTACAGCCGCTCGGCGTCCACCATCTTCTCGACCGCCTGCCCGTCGAGCAGCAGGGGGATCAGCCCCCGCTCCGGCTGGGCCAGCGGGACCACGTACCCGTCGGCGACCTTGACCACCTTCCAGCCGTGCGCGGCGAGGCGCTGGGCCACGGTGGTGCGCTGGCCGGCCGGCCCGTCGGTGCGGGCCCCGTGGTACTGCTCCTCGGTGAGCTTGTACGCGCACGGCGCGTCGTTGAGGATCCGGTCGGGCTGCGGCGCGTCGAGCGGCGGCGGGGCCTCACCCGGGTGCGGCGCCGGGTGCGCCTCGATCGGGCGGGACCCGCGGAAGACGATCCGGCCGGTGTTCGAGACCTGGAAGGTGATCGCGTCGGCGCGCGCCGAGGTGATCTCCTTGAGGTTCGCCCGGTGGTAGTCGAGGAACTGGTTGAAGGTCCAGAGCGCGGAGTACGCCTTGCGCCGCCGGTTGTTCGCCGTGTTGCCCTCGTCCGGTCGGGTGGTGCCACCGGAGCTGCGCAGCTCCAGCAGCGAGTTGACGACGTTCTTGAGGCCCAGCGTGTTGCGCAGGATCGTCTCCTCGCTCAGGCCCACGTTCCCGCCGCCGTTGCACCCGTACGGGCACGGCCACCAGCCGTCCCTGGCGCCCTGGGTGTACATGTGGCCCTCGATCATGTGCTGCGACTCGTCGAAGATCGACTGGGCCACGTTCTGGTGCCGGGGCGGCAGCATCGGCAGGTCGCCGGCGCTGGAGTTGCCGAACTCGTGCCCGTCGTAGCCGGCCACCGGACGGTAGTCGCGCAGCATCTGCATCAGCGCGAACGTCTCGGGCTGGCGGATCAGCGAGTAGTCGCGGTTCAGGTCCTGCCCGGTGGAGTTGCCCCGGGTGTTGGCGGCCCGGCCGTCGCCGTTGATGGTCGGCACGATGAGCACGGTGGTGTGCGACAGCAGGTCGAGCGTCCGGGGGTCGTTGCTGAAGGCCAACTGCCGCGCCATGATCAGGCAACCTTCCCGGTCACCGGGCTCGTTGCCGTGCACGTTGCAGTTGACCATCAACGGCGAGGTGGCCGCCACCGCCTCCGGGGTGGCCGGCGGCGTGGGGTAGCCGATGACGAACATGTTGATCGGCCGGCCGAGCGCGGTCTTGCCGATCTCGGTCACCCGGACCCGGTCGCTCAGCTCGTCGATCGCCGCGGTGTAGGCGTACTCGTCGACGTCGCTGGTGTACTGCGCCGCAAGAGTGGTCTCCCACTGGGTCCGCAGGTTCTCGCCCGGTACGTTCGGGTCGCCCCACGGCGCCGAAGTGGTGCCGGACACCGGTTCCGAGTACGGCTGCTCGGTGGTCCCGAAGCGGGCACGCACCCGCCACTGGAACCGGGCGCCCGGGTTGAATCCCGCGTCGGCGAAGGTCGGCGAGGAATTGTTGATCTGGCGGTTCGGGCGCCAGACGCCGGTGATGACGGATGGGCCGGTTGCCGAGTCGTCGACGGCGACCGGCGTGCGCTCGATCTGGTAGTCGGTGGCGCCGTCGACCGGCGTCCACCCGAGGGTGGCGTAGCCGTCACCCTGCACGACCGTGAGGCCGTGTACCTGGTTCGGCTCGGTCTGTGCGGTGACAGCCGCCGGTTCGGCCTGTGCGGGCGCGGGCGTGGCGACCGCCGCGAGACTGGCGGCGAGCAGGACGGAGAGAAGCGCTGTCGTCCGTCTGTTTCTCATGGAAACTCCAGAACAGGAGGGATGGCACAGTCCGGACAGCACACGCCAGCCACCTCGTCCACGGTCGACGGTGTGGGATTTCTTGAGGATGATCTGAGGATCGGCTCGGGAAGCCCCGCGCCGGGCTACCCCGGCCGTAGCCGGTACCCCACCCCGCGTACGGTCTCCACCAGGCCGGCGTCGTCGAGCTTGCCCCGTAGGGCCGCGACGTGGACGTCGAGGGTGTGCCCGGCGTTCCAGGTGGTCTGCCAGATGTCCATCAGCAGCCGGTCCCGGGACACGACCGTTCCCGCCTGCCGGGCCAACGCCATCAGCAGCGCGAACTCCTTGCGGGTCAGGCTCACCTCCCGGTCGGAGAGCCAGACGCGCCGGGCGTTGAGGTCGACCCGCAGCTCGCCGACCTCCAGCGTCGTCTCAGCTCGCGTGGCGCGGGCCGTCCTGCGCATCACCGCCTCGATCCGGGCCTGGAGTTCCGCCATCGAGAACGGCTTCACGACGTAGTCGTCGGCACCCGCCCGCAGCCCCGCTACCCGGTCCCGCTCCTCGGACCGGGCGGTCACCGCGATGATGGCGATGTCCTCGTTGTGTCGGCGGATCTGCCGGCACAACTCCAGGCCGTCCCGGTCGGGCAGGTTGAGATCGAGCAGGACGAGATCGACCGGCCCCGCCGCGGCCGCCTCCGACGCGGTGGTGGCTGTGATGATCGCGTGGCCCCGGCGGCGCAGCGCCGCGGACAACGCGGCCGCGACTCGCAGATCGTCCTCCACCAGAAGCACCCGCACCCGCGTCTCCTCGGACCTCGTCCCGACAGGTCCACGCGAGTCTGTCCGATGGACACCGGCTGCGACCAGCCCGGACGCAAGATCGTGACCGCTTGATCAGGTGTCTCGGCCCATCCCGGTGACCCGCCGGACCGCGGCCGCCGTCGGGCGGGCGACCCCGCCCGAGGTCGCCCGCCCGCGGGTACGCCTCAGCGCAGGCCGGCGGCGGCCAGCAGGTTGCCCTCCGACAGTGGCGGGAGCGCCCGGCCGAGGGCCATCCGCTGCTCGGCCCGCGCGGCGGTGACCGCGGCGTCCGTCGCGATGGCGGCGGCGTACGTGGCGGCGGTGCGGGACGCGATCGCCGACCAGCCGTACTGCTCGTGCACCATGGCGCGGGCGCGGCAGGCGAGGGCCCGGGCCCGCTCCCGGTCGGCGAGCAGCGCGTGCACCGCCTCGGCCAGCCCGTCCGGATCCTGCGGGGCGAAGGTCATTCCGGTGACGCCCGGCTCGACGATCTCGGCCAGCCCGCCAGTCCGTGATACCGCCAGCGGCGCGCCGGCCGCCGCGCCCTCCAGGGCCACCATCCCGAACGGCTCGTAGATGCTGGGCACCGCGAAGCAGTCCGAGGCGGCCATCACCGCCGGCAGGTCGGTGCCGCCGAGGAAGCCCGGCATGCTCACCGCGCCGCCCAGCCCGAGCCGGTGCACCTCCGCCTCCAGCGTGGCCTTGTACGGGCCGTCGCCGACGATCACGGCGCGCAGCCCGGGGTGCCGCTCGCGCAGCCGGGGCAGGCCGGCGAGCAGGTGCTGCACGCCCTTCTCGTAGACCAGCCGGCCGGCGAAGGTGACCAGCGGGCCGTCCCCGGCGAACCGGGCCCGGGCCGCGGCGACCGCCACCCTCGGCGCCTTCCAACGGTGCGGCTCGACGCCGTTGGGGACCACGTCGACCCGGCCGGCCGGCACCCCGAACAGCGCGCCCACCTCGTCGCGCATGTAGCCGGAGCAGGCGATCACCCGGCTGGACTCGCCGGTGAGCCACTGCTCGACGCCGTGGATGGTGCGGTTCATCTCCTCCGGCAGCCAGCCCTGGTGCCGGCCGGCCTCGGTGGCGTGGATGGTGCTGACCAGGGGCAGGTCGAGGTGCTCGCGCAGGGTGATCGCGGTGTGCGCGACGAGCCAGTCGTGGGCGTGGATGACGTCGTACGTGCCGGACTCGGTGGCGCGCAGGGCGGCCCGGGTGAGGGTGTGGTTGAACGCCATGGTCCAGGCCAGCAGGGAGCCGGTGGCGAGCGGGAAGGTGACCGGGTCCTCGGCGGCGCGCAGGATGCGTACGCCGTCGGCGTACTCCTCGAGGGGTGCGTCCTCGGCGTGTCGGGTGACGACGGTGACCTCGTGCCCGGCGGCGGCCAGGGCCACCGACAGCGCGTGCACGTGCCGGCCGAGCCCACCGACCAGCACCGGCGGGTACTCCCAGGAGAGCATCAGGATGCGGCGAGTGCGCGGAGCCACCCCGGAGCCGGCGCCCTGCTGCGGGATCTGTGTGCGGGAGGTGGGGGAGGGCCGGCAGGTCCGGTCCGGTGCGGTCACGGGCTGCTCGCCGACGCGCGGAGTGGTCACATCAATCTCCGTCCATGCACGAAAGGTCGCGCCGGCAACGGTGGCGGCGAAAAGAAGGTGGTGGGGTGGCCGAGGGCCGAGCGGACCCACCCGCGCGGGCGCGTCCGCATCAAGCAAAGGGCATGACGCGGTACCGCGCACCTAGAAAAGGCCTATCGTGACGGAAGACACCCAAAGGTCCGGCCGGCATCAGGTGGGTGGATATCGGGTACCCGCCGATCGGGTGGATTGACCGGAGGCGGCGTGGGGCATTAGCGGCGTGCGCACCGGGGGCTACGCCGTCCGGTGCGCTCATGATCATGTGCCGAAGGAGCGACATGCAGGTCTGGCCGGGCGAGCGCTACCCCCTCGGGGCCACCTACGACGGGATGGGCACCAACTTCGCGATCTTCTCCGAGGTCGCCGAGAAGATCGAGCTCTGCCTCTTCGACGAGTGGGACACCGGCGCCGAGCGGCGGGTCGAGCTGCGCGAGGTGGACGCGTACGTCTGGCACGCGTACCTCCCGGGCGTCGAGCCGGGCCAGCGGTACGGCTACCGGGTGCACGGGCCGTACGACCCGGCGAACGGGGTGCGCTGCAACCCGCACAAGCTGCTGCTCGACCCGTACGCCAAGGCCGTCGACGGCGAGATCACCTGGGACCCGGCGGTCTACGACTACGACCTGGCCGACCCGGACCGGATGTCCACCACCGACTCGGCGCCGCATCTGCCCAAGTCGGTGGTGGTGAACCCCTACTTCGACTGGGGCAACGACCGGCCGCCGCGCACCCCGTACCACCACTCGGTGATCTACGAGGCGCACGTGCGCGGGCTGACCATGCGCCACCCGGACATCCCGGACGAGCTGCGCGGCACCTACGCCGCCATCGCCTCCCCTGTGATGATCGACTACTTCAAGCGGCTCGGGATCACCGCGGTCGAGCTGATGCCGGTGCACGAGTTCGTGCACGACCACCGCCTGGTCGACCTGGGGCTGCGCAACTACTGGGGCTACAACACCATCGGCTTCTTCGCCCCGCACCACGGTTACTCCGCGCTCGGCCGGCTCGGCCAGCAGGTGCAGGAGTTCCGGGGCATGGTCAAGGCGCTGCACGCCGCCGGCATCGAGGTGATCCTCGACGTGGTCTACAACCACACCGCCGAGGGCAACCACCTCGGGCCGACGCTGAGCTTCAAGGGCGTCGACAACGCCAGCTACTACCGGCTCAGCGAGTCCGACCGGCGGTCCTTCGTCGACTACACCGGCACCGGCAACAGCCTCAACGTGCGCAGCCCGCACTCACTCCAGCTGATCATGGACTCGCTGCGGTACTGGGTGACCGAGATGCACGTCGACGGCTTCCGCTTCGACCTGGCCGCCACCCTGGCCCGGGAGTTCTACGAGGTCGACCGCCTCTCCACCTTCTTCGAGGTGGTGCAGCAGGACCCGGTGGTCAGCCAGGTCAAGCTGATCGCCGAGCCGTGGGACGTCGGCCCCGGCGGCTACCAGGTCGGCAACTTCCCGCCGCAGTGGACCGAGTGGAACGGCAAGTACCGGGACACCGTACGGGACTTCTGGCGCGGCGAACCGGCCACCCTCGCCGAGTTCGCCTCCCGCATCTCCGGCTCCGCCGACCTCTACCAGGACGACGGGCGGCGCCCCTTCCACAGCATCAACTTCGTCACCTGCCACGACGGGTTCACCCTCACCGACCTGGTCTCGTACAACGACAAGCACAACGAGGCCAACGGCGAGTCCAACCGTGACGGCGAGGGCCACAACCGGTCCTGGAACTGCGGCGTGGAGGGCGACACCGACGACCCGGGCGTGCTGGCCCTGCGGGCCCGACAGCGGCGCAACTTCCTCGCCACCCTGGTCCTCTCCCAGGGCGTGCCGATGATCGGCCACGGTGACGAACTGGGCCGCACCCAGCGCGGCAACAACAACGCCTACTGCCAGGACAGCGAGCTGGCCTGGATCGACTGGGAACGGGCCGACCACGAGCTGCTGGCGTTCGTCCGGCGGCTCACCGACTTCCGGGCCCGGCACCAGGTGTTCCGTCGCCGGCGGTTCTTCACCGGGCTGCCGGTCGGCGGCCGCAGCGCCGAGGCGGGCCTGCCCGACCTGGCCTGGTACACCCCGGACGGCCGGGAGATGACCGGCGAGGACTGGGGCAACGACTTCGGCCGCTCGGTGGCGCTCTTCGTCAACGGCGACGGCATCCGCGAGCGCGGCCAGTACGGCCAACGCCACCAGGACAGCTCCTTCCTGCTCTGCTTCAACGCCCACGACGCCCCGCTGGACTTCACGCTGCCGGGGGAGGAGTTCGGGCAGCGGTGGGAGTTGGTGGTCAGCACCGGGGAACCGGAACCGGAGAAGACCACGATCGTCGAGGCGGGCGACGCGATCTGCGTGCCGGACCGCTCCCTGATCGTCCTGGAGAGGACGGTCTGACCATGTCCGACGCCCCTCGACCCGACGTGACGGCGGCACCGACGACGCGGGTCGGGTCGACCTACCAGGTCCAGGTGCGGCCCGGCTTCGTGCTCCCACCTACCGGCCGCAGCCGGCACGCGGACCGGACAGCGCGCACGCCGTCGCCTTCGACAGGGCGGCGCGGTCGCGGTGGCCACCCGCTTGCCGCTGGGCCTGGTCCGTTCGGATGGTTGGCGGGGGACCACTCTGTCGATTTCCGGCAACAGTGTTGCGGACGGGTTCACCGGTCGGGTCTACAGTGGGTCTGAGCTGCTCCTTCATGATCTGCTGAGCACCTATCCCGTCGCCCTGCTGGCTCCCACCGACTCCGTGGAGGCTGCCGCATGACCGAGTTCACGGTGTGGGCGCCCGAGGCCGCCCGGGTCCGGCTGCGCCTGCCCGGCGCCGCCGACCACGAGATGCGCTCCGGCCCGGGCGGCAGAACCACGACCAGATCGGCAACCGGGCCACCGGCGACCGGATGTCCGCCAGCCTCTCCCCGGCGCGGCTGCGGGTCGGCGCGGTGCTGCTGCTGACCGCGCCGTTCACCCCGATGCTGTTCATGGGGGAGGAGTGGGCGGCCAGCACGCCCTGGCAGTTCTTCACCAGCCATTCCGAGCCGGAGCTGGCGGTTGCCGTGGCGACCGGCCGGAAGCGGGAGTTCGCCGCGCACGGCTGGCCGCCGGGGGACGTGCCCGACCCGCAGGACCCGCAGACCTTCCTGCGCTCCCGGCTGGACTGGGCCGAGCTGGACAAGCCCGAGCACCGCGAGATGTACGAGTTTTACCGGCGGTTGATCGCGCTGCGCAAGAGCCGGCCCGACCTGTCCGACCCGCGACTGGACCGGGTCGAGGTACGCCACGGTGACCAGTTCCTGCTGATGCGCCGGGGGGAGTGCCTGGTGGTGGCGAACCTCGCCGGCAAGGCGCAGCGGATCAACCTGCCCGGGGTGGTGCGCAACGTGCTGCTGGCCACCGGGACCGGGGTGACGGTGATGCGCGACGGGATCGAGCTGCCGGCGGAGACGGCGGCGATCGTGGCGCTCTGACGTCCGCGTGACTTCGCAGCGTACGCGGACGGTTGGGACCACGCTGGCTGTGATTGTCGAGCTCCCTATGATTCTAAGCCGGACAAAAACGCCCACAGACGACGAAGGCATCCGAGGATCTTGGATGACCGATTAGAGCATCACAAGATCAGCACCAGAGCCCGTCAGTTAGTACGCCGACAAATGCGTCGTTAGATGCCGAAACCGGCGAACTGGCCACCGTAGCGACGGGACAACGACGAGAGCTGGGTCACCCGGGCATGGTGGCTGGGTCTCGTCGAGCCGTGCCGGATGCGGCTTTCGCGGGACTCGGTGGTGCACTGGCGGACCGGGCTCGCGCACTCCTGGCCGGTATTGCCGGACGATGTGATGAGCGGCGGGCTTCTGCCCTGTGGGAGGGGCGACCTGTCAGATTATCGAGTCGGCTCCTGGCCAGTAGCATCCCCCCTGTGACGATCTGGCTGAGGACGCTGAGGACGCTGAGGACGAAGGCGACATGATGACGGAGATCCGTACATTCGCCGAACAGGACCGCGCCGAATTGCGGGCGCTGTTCGGTCCCGCCGGCCAAGGTGCGGTCACGGCGTCACTGTGGGGCCACGAGGAGTCCGAGGCGGCCGTCTATTTGACTCCGTACATGGATCTTGAACCCGAGTCCCTGTTCCTCGCGTTCGTCGATGGCGACATGGTCGGCTATCTTGCCGGGTGCCTCGACAGCACCCGGTTTCCGAGCGACAGCGAGCGGATGAGCCGTGCCATCACCGGCCACCGGCTGTTTCTGCAGCGGCGGCCGATGGCGTTCTTCCTACGCGCGGCGCGTGACGGTATCGGAGTGATGATCCGTCGTCAGCCGCTCGCGGGTGACTTCGTGGACACACGCTGGCCGGCGCACCTGCACATCAACGTCGCCCCGCAGGCCCGCGGCACGGGTGTCGCCGCGGCGCTCATGGGCCGCTGGCTCGAACGGGTCGTCGAGTCCGGCGCACCAGGGTGCCACCTCCAGACTTTGGCCGAGAACACCCGAGCCGTGCGCTTCTTCGAACATATGGGCTTCGTCAAACACGGGCCGACCCCACTTGTTCCCGGCATCCGTCAGGACGGTCATCGCCTGCACCAGCAGACCATGGTCTGGGCTCCACCGGCGGGACAGGACCTCAGGCAGCGTCAGACGACCGGGCTGGAGCCCGCGCCGGCCGGGCCGACCTCGTAGACGAGCCGGGCGAACCGGCTGACCCTTTGCTTCGCAACGCAGTTGCCACTGGCTCCCTGGGACGTCCTCGGCCGCCCTTGGCCGGATAGATGCCTGGTTAAGGGCTGCTTCAGTCAATCGCGCCCTGGCCCGTGAGCCAGCAAAGGCCCTGGAAGCGGGTGATGATGGACTTCTCGACGCGTCAACTGCTGGTTGGCCTGGGCGTCTACGCCCCACCCCTTGTCCTTCACGTACATCGTGGGGACGTTGTGACACGCGATGTCAGCGCTGTCACCATGCATCGACTGTCGCTCGTTACCTATCGATTGTCACTGGTCTGGAGCTGAGTCGTCAGGGGATCGGCCACTCGTGCACCGGGCGGTTGCTGTGCATCAGGTCCACGTAGTGGCGGACCACCTCGCGCAGCGCCTCCGGCCGGTCCAGGTGGTCGGCGGACTCCAGCCGGTGCAGGGTCTCCACCTGCCAGGTCGCCCCGTTGCGCCCGGTCAGGCAGCGCTGCTCGACGATGCTCAGCAGCCGGTCGCGCTCGCCCGGGTCCAGCCCCCACCGGTCCAGCCCGTGGTACGCCAGCGGCAGCAGTCGCCGCAGCACCAGCTCGGTCACCGGCAGGTAGCCCAGGCCCGGCCAGTAGACCTGCGCGTCGATCCCGTGCCGGGCGCAGTTGGTGAAGTTCTCCTCCGCGGCGCTGAACGACATCTGCGACCACAGCGGCCGGTCGGACTCGGCCAGCGCCCGGACCAGTCCGAAGTAGAACGCGCCGTTGGCGACGGTGTCCAGCACCGTCGGCCCGGCCGGCAGGACCCGGTTCTCCACCCGCAGGTGCGGGCGGCCCTTGAGCACGTCGTAGACCGGCCGGTTCCACCGGTAGACGGTGCCGTTGTGCAGCCGCAGCTCGGCCAGCTTCGGCACCCCGCCGCCGGCGAGCGCCTCGGCGGGGTCCTCCGGGTCGCAGACCGGCAGCAGCGCCGGGAAGTAGCGGACGTTCTCCTCGAACAGGTCGAACACGCTGGTGATCCAGCGTTCGCCGAACCAGACGCGGGGGCGTACCCCCTGGGCCTTGATCTCCTCCGCGCGGGTGTCGGTGGCCTGCTGGAACAGCGGGATGCGGGTCTCCCGCCACAGCTCCCGACCGAAGAACAGCGGCGAGTTCGCGCCGAGCGCCACCTGGATGCCGGCGACCGCCTGGGCGGCGTTCCAGTAGTCGGCGAACTGCGCCGGGCTGACCTGAAGGTGGAACTGGGTGCTGGTGCAGGCCGCCTCCGGGGTGATGGTGTCGGCGGTGGTGGCCAACCGCTCCACCCCGTTGATCGAGATCCGCAGGTCCTCGCCGCGGGCGGCGAAGATCTGCTCGTTGAGCAGCTCGTAGCGCGGGCTGGTCGACAGCGTCGCGGCGGTCAGGTGCTCCGGGCGCAGGGTGGGCAGGATGCCGATCATCACCATGTGCGCGCCGACCGTGCGGGCCTTCTCCTCCGCCGCGTTCAGGCTGGCCCGCACGTGCTCCTCGAACTCGGCGGTGCCGGTGCCGACGAGCCGGCGGGGCGGGACGTTGATCTCCACATTGAACTGCCCCAGCTCGGTCTGGAAGCTGGGGTCGGCGACGGCGGCCAGCACGTCGGCGTTGCGCATCGCCGGCATGGACCGGTCGTCGACCAGGTTCAACTCGATCTCCAGCCCGGTCATCGGCCGCTCGACGTCGAACCGCGACTCGCGCAGCATCTCGGCGAAGACGTCCAGGCAGCGGCGTACCTTCTCGCGATAGCGGGCCCGGTCCTCTCGACTGAAGGTCCGCACGCCGACGTCTGCGCCCATGGTCACCACCCTGTCACCGTTGGTTCCCCCAACCTCGCACGTCCCGGCGCGGGTGGGGAAGACCCGAAGGACTCTTACCTACCCATTCGCGGCCTCCGTGATCCCCGTC
The DNA here is from genome assembly GCF_040656135.1 of Micromonospora sp. NPDC050200. Lineage (NCBI taxonomy): Bacteria > Bacillati > Actinomycetota > Actinomycetes > Micromonosporales > Micromonosporaceae > Micromonospora > Micromonospora sp. NPDC050200. Next base: position 34,021 of record NZ_JBFALG010000012.1, on the reverse strand, counting down.
GCCTCCGGTGCGAAACCGCCGGACGGGCGCCACCCGCGTGGCTAACATGGCGCGATGCGTGAGAAGACGACCCGGCTGTTCGTGGCGGCGGCGATCGCCGAGGCGTGCTCCTGGCTGGCCCTGCTGGTCGGCATGGCGGTCAAGTACGGCCCGCCCGGCAACGAGATCGGGGTGAAGATCTTCGGGCCGATCCACGGCGGGCTCTTCGTCGCCTACGGGCTGCTGGTGCTCGTCATGGCCCGTACCCACCGGTGGAGCCTGCCCGCCACCGCCGTCGCGCTGGTCAGCGCCGTGCCGCCGTTCGCCACCCTGTTCTTCGAGCGCTGGGCCCGCCGGCGGGGCATGCTGCGCACCGCGCCCGAGCCGGCCCGCCCGCTCACCCCGGTCGGCTGACCCGGCCTCAGTCCGCCAGGAACGCTGCCAGCACGGCGGCCAGCTGCTCCGGCGCCTCAGCCGGTGACCACCGAGCACGCCGCCACGCCGGCGAGCAGCAGCGCGCCGAGCAGTGCCTGTAGCAGCAGCGGCGGGCCCAGGTGCGACCAGACGGTCGCGGTGCGCGGGGTGAACAGCTGCCCGGAGGTGACGTTGACGATCCGCTCCACCCGGGGCGGCAGGTCCGCGTCGGGCTGCCGGCGCAGCGTCAACTGCACGTGGTCGGCCGGGTGCAGCGCGCTCTGCGGCAGGTGGCCGTGCAGCTCCACCTCGTAGAGCAGGCCGGTGGCGTCGCGTACCCGCAGCGGGGTGACCAGGAACTCGGGACCCTTCTTCAGGTCCTTCCAGCCGCGCCGGGCGCCGCCGCCCCCGCCACCGGTCGAGAGCAGGCTGCGCACCAGCAGCATCAGCAGGCCCACCACGCTCGCCGCGGTCAGCACCGCCACCAGCACCGGCTGGCCGACCCGCACCTCGCGGGAATACCCCTCCAGCAACCGGACGACCCGCCCGGTGAGGACCCGCTGCGTCGGATGTACAACGCGGGGCCGGAGATCGCTGTCCATGAGCACCCACCGAGAGTCCGGATACGTGCGCTGATGGTAGCGGCCGGTCCCGGTCGAACGACGTGAATGAACCCCGGTCACGCGGTCGGGCCGGTGAGGTGACATCCCCGGCGGCGCGGGTAAGCGTGCGGCCGAGCTGGAAAGGGGTCTCGAGCATGCAGCTGTCCTTCCTGCGCCCGCTCTACGCCCGACCCGGGCCGTGGTGCTCGGTCTACCTGGACGCCTCCAGGGACACCCAGGACGCGCGTCCGGCGCTCCACCTGCGCTGGCGGGCCCTGTCCGAACAGCTCGCCGCCGACGGCGCGGACGAGCCCACCATCGCGGCGCTGGACCGGGTGGTCCGGGGTCACGACCCGATGCCGGGCGACTACGGGCTGGCCGTCTTCGCCACCCGGGGCAGGGTGGTCCTCTCCGAGTACCTCTCCGCCCCGCCACGGCGCGACCTGGCCGCCTGGGCCCCGTTGCCGCACGTGATGCCGATGCTGGCCCAGCGGGGCGAGCAGGTTGCCTGGGTGCGGGTGCTGGCCGACCGTACCGGGGCCGACGCGGTGGCGGTCAGCGCCGGCGGGGTGCCCCGACGGGCCCGTGTCACCGGCCGGGAGAGCTACCAGCTGCATCAGGTCAACCCCGGCGGCTGGTCGCAGTCCCGCTACCAGCGCGCCGCCATGGAGGCGTGGCACCACAACGCTGGCGACGCCGCGGCGGCCACGGCGGAGCTGGCCGAGCGGGTCGGCGCCGACGTGGTCGTGGTCGCCGGCGACATCCGGGCCACCGGCATGATCGCCGCGCAGCTGCCGGAACGCTGGCAGGACGTGATGGTCCGCACCGACGCGGGCTCGCGTACCGGCGGCGCCGACCCGGCGGCGATGGACGACCTCACCGTGCAGACCATCGCCGAGGTCGCCCAACAGCACGTCACCGCGGCCATGGACCGCTTCGGCATGCAGGAGGACGTGGGTGCCGGGCTGGAGGCCGTTGTCTCCGCGTTGCAGCGCAACCAGGTCGACACGATGCTCATCGTCGACGACCCGTCGGCGACCGGGCAGCTCTGGATCGGGCCCGAGCCCACCGACATCGCCACCGACCCCGGGCGGCTCGCCGCCGTGCGCGATCCGCAGCGGGTCCGCGCCGACGCGGCCCTGGTCCGAGCCCTGGTCGGCACGGACGCCGAGCTGACCGTCCTCGGCCCGGACGAGGCGCCCGACCTGACCGACGGGGTCGGCGCCGTGCTGCGCTATGTCGACGCCGGCACACCCGGGCGGGGCAATGGCTGACCGCACCGTCGCGGACCTGGTGGTGGACCGGCTGCGGGCCTGGCGGGTGCCCCGCGCCTTCGGCTACCCGGGCGAGGCCATCGCCCCGGTGGTCGAGGCGCTGGACGCCGCCGGTGGTGACCCGGAGTTCGTCCCGGCCCGCCACGAGGAGACCGCCGCCTTCATGGCCACCGGGCACGCCAAGTTCACCGGCGAGATCGGCGTCTGCCTGGCCACCCAGGGCCCCGGCGCGGTGCACCTGCTCAACGGCCTGTACGACGCCAAGCTGGACAGCAAGCCGGTGGTGGCGATCGTCGGGGAGGACATCACCGGCCCGCTGGGCGGCGCGCACGAGGAGATCGGGCTGAGCCGGCTCTTCGGCGACGTGTGCAACCAGTTCGTCCGCTACGGCCGGTCCCCCGAGCAGGTGGTGGCCCTGCTGGACCAGGCGTTCCGGACCGCCGCGGCGACCCGCAGCCCCACCTGTGTGGTGCTGCCCCGGGAGTTGCAGGTGGCCGTCGTACCCGATCTGCAACCGCAGGTGGCCGGGGTGCTCACCGCGACGCCGGGGGAGCCGCTGGCCCGGGTGCTGCCGCACGAGGCGGACCTGGACGCCGCGGCGTCGCTGCTCACCATCGGGCAGCGGGTGGCGATCCTGGTCGGCCAGGGCGGCCGGGGCGCGGAGGACGAGATCGTGGCGCTGGCCGACCGGCTCGGCGCCGGGGTGGCCACCTCGCTGCTGGGCAAGCCGGTGCTGGACGAGGCGCTGCCCTTCCACACCGGGGTGCTCGGCGAGGCCGGCACCACGGCGGCCGCGCAGTTGATGGGCGGCGCCGACACGCTGCTGCTGGTCGGCACCAACGACCCGTGGACCGACTACTTCCCGATGCCGGGGCAGACCCGCACGGTGCAGATCGACATCGACGGGCGGCGGATCGGCACCCGCTACCCGGTGGACGTGCCGCTGGTCGGCGACGCCGGCGAGACGCTGCGCGCGCTGCTCAGCCGGGTGGCCGACCAGCCCAACCGGGAGTGGCGCGGCACCGTCGAGGCCTCGGTGGACCGCTGGCACGCCGACGCCCGGGCCCGGGCCGAGGCGCCCGCCGAACCGGTGAACCCGCAACTGGTGCTGCACGAACTCTCCAGCCGGCTGCCCCGCCGCGGCGCGGTAGCCGTCGACGTGGGCTCGGTGATCTACTGGTACGCCCGCCACGTGGAGCTGCCGCCCGGGGTGAACGCGCAGCTCTGCGGCACCCTCGGCTCGATGGGCTGCGCGCTGCCGTACGCGGTCGCCGCCAAGCTCGCCCACCCCGACCAGCCGGTGCTGGCACTGCTCGGGGACGGGGCGATGCAGCTCAACGGCCTCGCCGAGCTGATCACCGTGGCGCACCGCTGGCACGAGTGGGCCGATCCGCGGCTGGTGGTGCTGGTGCTCAATAACCGCGACCAGTCCGGCATGGGCGGCCGCCGGCAGGTCGGCGGCCGGGACGGCCCCCGCCGGCCCGACGTGCCGTACGCGGGCTGGGCCCGGCTGCTGGGGCTGCACGGCGTGCGGGTCGACCGGCCCGACCTGGTCGGGGCGGCCTGGGACGAGGCGCTCGCCGCGGACCGGCCCTGCGTACTGGAGGCGGTGGTGGACCCGGACGTGCCGCTGCGCCCGCCGGAACCGGCGTTGGCGGACCTGCGGGGGGTCTTCGCCGAGGGCGACGCCGCCCGCCGGATACGCGACCGGATGCTCGCCAGCCGGATGACCGTGGAGGCGGAAGACCTCGTCTAGCCGGAGCCGGGCCGGGCATCAGGAGACCCAGCCGTTCCCTGGAGGTCAGATGTCCGACGCCGCCGACGGCCGCTACGGCCCCGCAACCGCTGCGTCCCGGCCGTCCCGGGTGGCCGTGGCCGCCTGAGTCGTCCCGGGTGGCCGTGGCTGCCCGAGCCGTCCCGCTCAGCCTTCCCGCTCGATGCCCGCGCGGAAGTCGACCACCTTGCCCGTGCCGTCGCGGAACGGCATCAGCGCGGACCTGCCGCACCGGCACAGCGCCACCGTGCCCCGCCGCGCCTCGATGCCGCGCCCGTCCGGGTGACCAGGGCGAAGTCGCCCCGCACCAGCAGCGGTCCGTCCTCGTGCGGGGTGATGGTGGCCGCCGCGTCGGCGGTGGGGTGCTCGGCGCCCATGGGTCCGGATGTGCCCGTGCCAGTCGGGCCGAAACCCCGGGCGGCGGCCGGACACCGGTGGGCGGCGACGCACCGGAGCGCCCCGGACCGGCGTACCGCCACCCACCCGAGCATTGCCCCCAATGCCCCGTTTAGACCCCATCGGGACGGGAAGCCGGGCCGCGTGGTGAGCGAACGAGGCAAGGTGGGGCCGGTGCCCAAGGTGCAGGAGGGCCTCACGGCCGACGGGGCCGGCCTGGCCGGCGACCGGGTGGTCGCCGCGGGCAGCACCGCCCGGGTGCTGGTGGCGGCCACGGCCCGGGCGCTGCGCGGCGCCGACTGCGCCGACCTCGGCCCGCCGACCCCGCTGTCCCGGTTCACCGCGGCGCCCGAGGCGGTCCGCCGCGCCGCCGCCGCGCGGGCCGCCGGACGGGTCGCGCTCACGCCCGACCAGGCCGCCGAGGTCGACGCCGAGCGGGTGGCCCGGTGGATCGTCGACCAGTACCCCCGCCGCCGGTACCCGGGGGTGGTGCTGGGCTCCCCGCACGCCGCCGCGGTGCACCTGGCGGTCGCCCTCGGCGTACCGTGGCTGCCCACCGCCTTCGAGATGACCGCGCACTGGGTCCGGGGCGCGGTGGACCGGCCGCGCGCGGCGCTGGACCACGGCGCGGCTCTCGCCGCCCGGGTGCTGGCCGGCAACCCGGACCTGCACGTGCGGCAGGTGCACTGCCCGGCCAGCCGGGGCGCGCTGGCCGGGGCGACCGTGTCGCTGGTGGCCCGCTGGCAGGCCCTGCCCGGGGCGTACGCCCGCTTCCTGGCCGACCGCCTCGACCCCGCCGCCCGGCTGCTGGTGGTCCGCGACGCCCGCACCTGGCCGGTGCGCGACGAGGGGCAGGGGCACAGCTTCCAGCTCGGCTGCCCGGGCAGCGGCCTGGAGCCGGTGGACTTCCACCCCGAGTCGCACGCGTTGCGCCAGGTGCTCCGGTCGGCCGGCGGCGACGGCGCGCACTGGGAGCCGCCGGAGGTCTCCGCCGCCGGGGAGCCCGCCGAGCACGGGGTGGAGCCCGGCTTCGTCGACGCGGCGCGGCACTGGGGCCAGCGCCACGGCCACGGGCTGCACGAGGTGTTCTTCCCGCAGCCCACGGCGCTGAGCGCGGCCGTCGCCGACCTCTACCGGCGCTGGCTGCGGCGGGCCGGCAAGACCGGTGACCGGCTGGTGGTCGAGTGCGGTCGGCTGCTCGACCCGTGGCAGGTGGTGCGGGCGGGGCTGGTGCCCTACTGGTGCGAGAACGCCACCCGGCGCAGCGTCGACGGGGTGGAGTGGTGGCTGGCCGGCAGCGAGCCGTTCAGCTCGGTGGACGTGCTGCCGGAGTCGCCGGGGATGCGCTCGCCCGCCCTGGCCGGACTGCCCCAGTGGCTCGCCGTGGCCGCGTTCGGCCGCCGCCGCCGCGCGCTCGACCGCACCGCCGCCCGCGGCTACCCGGTCGCCTCGGTGCCCACCCGCCGGGCCACCGAGGTGCTCCGCAACCAGCCGTACGACCTGCCGGTGCCGCCCCCGCTCGGCGTGGGTGAGGCGGTCGCCGCCCTGCGGGCGGGCGGCGCCGCGCTGGGCCTGGCCGTGTCCTGAGCCCGCCGGGGCTCCCCGGCCCGGCGGTTTCCCGCCGACCCGCCGGACGGGCCTGCCGAAACATCCTCGCGAACCCGGGGTCGCGTGATTGAGTACCTACGGAGCGGGAACACCGCTCGCTGCGACGGCCAGACCACGCTGCGCAGTGCGCTGCCGTCACTCCCGCGCGTCCGGTGACACCGGCGCGTCACGTGACCCAACTTCCGGCCCGGTGCGTGGCCCGACCACGCGCACGACCGGCTCCGATTCCGGGCGGGGGACCTTCCTGAGGGAGGCGCGGATGTTCGGACAGACCACCACGACCACACCACCGCCGACAGAACGCGGCCTGGAGGACCTGGACGCGGCCGCGCTGGCCTACGCGGCGCGGATCGCGGGCCTGCCACCCGAGCGGCGGCAGGAGGCGCGGGACGACCTCGTCCGGTTCGCCCTGCCCTTCGCCGGCCGGCTCGCCCGCCGTTACCGGGGGCGGGGTGAGCCGCTGGAGGACCTGGAGCAGGTGGCCCGGCTCGGCCTGGTCAACGCCGTCGACCGGTACGACCCCGAGCGGGGTTCGTTCACCGCGTACGCGGCTATCACCATCGTCGGCGAGATCAAGCGGCACTTCCGGGACCGCACCTGGGGGGTGCACGTGCCCCGCCGGCTGCGCGACCTGATCCTGGAGGTCGGGCAGGCCACCGCGGCGCTGACCAGCGAGCTGTCCCGCGCGCCGAGCGTGGCGGAGCTGGCCGAGCGGCTGGAGACCCCGGAGGAGGAGATCCTCGCCGCGCTGGAGTCGGCGGCCGGCTACAGCCCGGCCTCGCTGAACGCGCCGGTCGGCGGGGAGAGCTCGGCGGAGTTCGGCGACCTGGTCGGCGAGTCGGACAACGCGCTCGAATCCGTCGACGACCGGGTGACGGTCAGCGGGTTGCTGCACCGGCTGCCCTGGCGGGAGCGGCGCATCCTGGCCATGCGGTTCTACGGCAACCAGACCCAGGCGGAGATCGCCGCCCGGTTCGGCATCTCCCAGATGCACGTCTCCCGGCTGCTGTCGCGCGCGCTGACCTGGCTGCGCCAGGCGATGCTCGCCGACGCGCCGCCGCCCTGGCAGAACGGTGCCGCCGAGACCGAGACCGGCCGGAACCGGATCGCGTTGAAACGCACCGGTGACCGGGTGGTGGTCGAGGTGGGCGGCGAGATCGACCGGGACGGCGCCGACCAGCTGCGCCGGGTGATGCTGGAGGCGGTCACCGGCCAGCCCCGCGAGGTGGTGGTCGACCTGGACGGCGCCGGCGGCGTCGACGCCGGCGGGATCGCCGCCCTGATGGCCGGCCGGGACGCGGCGGCACGCACCGGTGTCCCGCTGCGGCTGACCCGGGTCCAGCCGGCGGTACGCCGTTCGCTCACCGCCGCCGGCCTGCCCGCCACCGCCGACGCCTGAGTCCTGTCCGCCCGACCCCGGTACGCCCGCCGTACCGGGGTCGTCCGCGTCTCTGGTGGCTTCTCGTCGGGCAGCGGCACCGACGGCCGGAATGCCCAGCGGCGACCGACCCACCCGGCGGCGGGGCCAGGCCGGGACGCGGGAGGGCCCGCAGAGATGGGGGCCGGCACCGTATCGGTGCCGGCCCCCACCGGGGTGGACTCCCCGGGTCAGTGCTCCTCGATGTCGTCCTTGCCGTGCGGGTGCCGCCACCGCTCGGTCTCCTGCGGCAGCCGTTCCGGGCCGACCTCCGGCGCGTCGGTCTGCTCGAAGCTGGGCCGGCGCACCTCCTCCGGCGCCGGGACGTCCACCGGCCGGGCGCCGGACTGTGGAGCGGGATGGAACTCCACCGCCTCCCGGGCGCCGTGCGCGCCCTCGGCCGCCGGCGACTCCGGGACGTGCCGCTCGTGCCGCAGCTCCTCGCGGAACTCCTGGGGCGGGCGGGTGGTGCGCTGCGGCAGGTCGCGGCCCAGGTTGGCGACGAGCGAGCCGTACTTGGCGTCGAACGCCGGGCGCTCGGAGCGGATCCGGGGCATCCGGTCGAAGTTGCGCAGCGGGGGCGGGCAGGTGGTCGCCCATTCCAGCGAGTTGCCGAAGCCCCACGGGTCGTCCACGGTCACCAGCGCCCCGTACCGCCAGGACTTCCAGACGTTGTAGATGAAGAACAACGTGGACGCGCCGAGCACGAACGAGCCGATGCTGGAGACCGTGTTGAGCGCGGTGAAGCCGTCGCTCGCCAGGTAGTCCGCGTACCGCCGGGGCATACCCTCGTTGCCCAGCCAGTGCTGCACCAGGAACGTGGCGTGGAAGCCGACGAACATCGTCCAGAAGTGAATCTTGCCGAGCCGTTCGTCGAGCAGCCGTCCGGTCATCTTGGGGAACCAGAAGTAGACCCCACCGAAGGCGGCGAACACGATGGTGCCGAAGAGCACGTAGTGGAAGTGGGCGACCACGAAGTAGGTGTCGGTGACGTGGAAGTCGGCCGGCGGGCTGGCCAGCAGCACCCCGGTGAGGCCGCCGAGCAGGAAGGTGACCAGGAAGCCGACGGCGAACAGCATCGGCGTCTCGAAGGTGATCTGTCCCTTCCACATGGTGCCGATCCAGTTGAAGAACTTCACCCCGGTCGGTACGGCGATCAGGTAGCTGAGGATGCTGAAGAAGGGCAGCAGCACCTGACCGGTGCCGAACATGTGGTGTGCCCAGACGGTCATCGACAGCACGGTGATCGCGATGGTGGCGAACACCAGACCGGTGTAGCCGAAGATCGGCTTGCGGGCGAAGACCGGGATGATCTCGGTGACGATGCCGAAGAACGGCAACGCGACGATGTAGACCTCGGGGTGGCCGAAGAACCAGAACAGGTGCTGCCACAGCATGGGCCCGCCGGTGGCCGCGTCGAACACGTGCGCGTTGAGCAACCGGTCCGCGGCCAGCGCCAACAGCGCGGCGGCCAGCAGGGGGAAGACCAGGATCACCAGGACGCTGGTCAGCAGCAGGTTCCAGGTGAAGATCGGCATCCGGAACATGGTCATGCCCGGCGCCCGCAGGGTGAGCGTGGTGGTGATCATGTTGACCGCGCCGAGGATGGTGCCCAGGCCGGAGACGACCAGCCCCATCACCCACATGTTGGCGCCGACGCCCGGGGAATTCTCCACGTTGCTCAGCGGGTTGTACGCGGTCCAGCCGAAGTCGGCCGCCCCGGCCGGGGTGGCGAATCCGGCGACCACCATGGTCCCGCCGAACAGGTAGAGCCAGTACGCGAGGGCGTTGAGGCGGGGGAACGCGACGTCCGGCGCGCCGATCTGCAACGGCACGATGTAGTTGCCGAACGCGAACACCAGCGGCGTCGCGAAGAGCAGCAGCATGATCGTGCCATGCTGGGTGAACGCCTGGTTGTACTGCTCGGGGGAGAGGATCTGCAGGCCCGGCCGGGCCAGCTCGATCCGGAGCAGCAGGGCCAGCACGCCGCCGATGATGAAGAACCCGAACGCGGTGATCAGGTACAGCAGGCCGATCTGCTTGGCGTCGGTCGTGCCGAGCAGCTTGATCAGTTTGCTTCCCGGCAGGGTCGGCCGGACCGGGCCGGGATAGCCGCCGAACCGCGCCGGCGCCAGGATCGCCGGCCCACGGTCTCGCGCCGGCTCCGTGGTCACCCGTCTGGGCATTGGCTCTCACCCCGTCGTCACGACAGAAAGGACAGGCGCGACTGCCCGCCCTTCTACCCATGTAACCAGGCGAGAGAGGGAATTTCGGTCAATTCGCCGGCACGACGGCCCAGACGACCTTTCCGTCGGCGAGTGGAAAGCTGCCCCAGCGCTGCGCCAACTCCCGGACCAGCAGCAGCCCGCGCCCACCCTCGGCGCACAGCCCCGGGCTGGTCGCCCGGGCCGCGCTCCGGCTGCCGTCGCTCACCGCCACGTGCAGGTACGGCCGGCGCAGCGTCAGCGTCACCTGCATCGGCGTGTGGGCGTGCCGCACCACGTTGCCGACCAGTTCGCTGAGCACCAGCGAGGCCGGACCGACCAGCTCCGGCACGTTCCACCGGCCGCAGGCCTCGCCAACCAGCTCCCGGGCCCGCCGGCAGGCGCTCGCCACCGGCTCCAGCCCAGCACGCAGTCGTGGTGCGGCGGTCCGGCCGGCCAGCCGGGTCGCCTCGGCGCAGTCCCGGTGTACCGGCACCCCCCGGCAGGCGCTGGACCGCGCGAGCCAGGCGGCCGCGTCCGACGGGGGCGCGCAGAGCAGCACCGGCACGGCCGGCCAGTCGGCGGCCTGGCGGGCCGTGGCGGCGAAGACGGACAGCGCGAGCCGGTCGGCGACGGTGACGCCCTGCAGGTCGACCACCAGCGCGTCCGGCTGGGTGGTGAGGCAGCGGTCCAGCACCGTGTGCACCGAGCGCATCGTGCCCAGGTCGAGCTCCCCGTGGAGGCGTACGACGGTCACGGGTGACTCGTCGCGGACCTCGCAAATGATCCGGCTCGCCATCGGACCCCTCGGTTCCCGCTCGCGGCTCAGATCCAGCCAGGTACCCGGAGCCCCGGCGGGTGAAACCGGACCGACCGGATACCGGGCCCGGATCAACGGCGATCCCCGTCCCGCCCGGCGAGCAGGGCGAGCGCGAGCATCCCGAGCCCGAGCCCGAGGTGCAGCGCGTCGTCGGCGGCGTTGACCGGAATGACGTTCGCCGCGCTGCGCTCGTCGACGGCCAGCCCGTAGAGCCAGAGCACGAGGTAGACCGCGCCGCCACCGACCAGGTAGGCGCGCGCCAGCCGGACGGTCCGCGACAGCGCCAGGCCGGCCACCCCGAAACCCAGGTGCAGCAGGTTGTGCAGCACCGACACCTGAAACACGCCGAACAGTTCGGCGCCGGACTGGTGCCCGGCCAGCCGCAGGTCGCCGTAGTCGCTGGTGATCCCGGGCAGGAAACCGAGGGCCCCGATCAGCAGGAACACCGTCCCGACCGTGGCGCCGGCCCGGCGTACCGGCGCGCGGCCGTCCGCCGGGTTGCGCCGGGCCCGGGAGTGGGCCATCGGACCGGCCATCGCGGGCTCCCTCCGTCGCGTCGTGGCCTTCCCGCCCGCTCGCGCCGCAAACGGGCCCGGTCCGGGCCCAGCAGAGCAGGGGGTACGCCTCAGGCGACCTGCAACTGCCGGGCCCGGACGCCCTGCCGAACCCGCTCGTACAGGTCGACGTACTTCTGCGCCATCAGTGCCGGGGTGAACCGGGTCGCGGCCTCCCGCCGGCACTCGTCGCCGTCGAGCAGACTGGCCGCCAGCAGCAGGTCGCCGAGTTCGTCCTCGTCGGCGGTGAGCAGGCCGGTACGCCCGTGCTCGATCAGCTCGGGCAGGCAGCCGCGGGCCGTCGCCACCACCGGCGTGCCCAGCGCGAGGGACTCCACCACGGCGGTGCCGCCCGGTTCCTCCCAGCGCAGCGGGAACAGCGCGGCCTTCGCCCCGGCCAGCAGATCGTCGCGCACCCGCCCGGCCACCGTGCCGACCCAGCGGACCAGGTCACCGTCGACGTGCGGGGCCACCTCGTCGTAGAAGAACCGCACGTCCGGGTTCTGCCGGGCCTCGTCCCCGGCCGCGGCCAGGTCCTCCGGGCGGTGGTACGGCCCGACCGGGCCGGCGAGCACCAGCGGCACCCCGACCCGCTGGGCCAGCCGGGCGCCCACGTCCTGCCCCTTGCCCGGGTTGACCCGGCCCAGGATGATCGCGTAGTCGCCCTTGTCCGGGCGCGGCGCGCGGTCCGCACCGACGGCCAGCGGGGTGGACAGGTGCACGTGCCCCACCGAGTGCTCCCGCAGCGCCCGGGGAGCGCGGGCCAGCTGGGAGGCGGAGACGCCGTTGACCCGGACGCGGGCACCGGCGTCGAGGTTGCCGTAGAGCTCGGGGTGCTTGGCCAGGTCCCAGTGCAGGGTGTGCAGCACCGGCGGGGTGTCCGGCCCCATCGCGGCCAGCGTGGCCAGCCCGACCGCCTCCACGTGGTCGTGCACCAGGTCGATGTCGTCGCGGCGGTGCAGTTGGCGGACCACCCCGTTGAGGTGCGCCTGGGAGACCCCGCAGACCTGGTTGTAGGGCCGCTGCAGGGCGTGGAACTGCCCGTCGGGGAAGACGGAGAACTTCTCGTCCACCGGCAGGGTGCTGGTGTCGACCGAGGCCAGCACCACCCGTACGCCCAGGCGCCGCAGCTCCGGCACCAGGGTGGCGATGACGTTCTCGATCCCGCCGTAGCCGGGGGGCGGCACGGACAACCAGGGGCCGGCGTTCATCAGGACGGTGAGACCCATCGCGCTGTCGTCCTTCCCTCGGCGGGGGCCCCGTCGGCCGTCCGCTCTCCGCCACCGGCCGGGCCGTGCGGCCGGCCGTCCCGTACCGGCCGCGGCGAACGGAGCCGCACGCCGCCACCTTCCTGCGGTCGGCGTCGTCGCGAGGCCCCACGATGCGGAGCGCGATGATTCGCTCGCTGCGCTCGCTCATGCCGCCACCCGCCGGCGCGGCACCCGGTGCCGCAGCTGCGCCAGCGGCGGGCGCTCCTCCACCGAGACGTCGCTGACCACGATCTCCCGGTCCAGGTTGGGCAGCGCGTCGGCGCCGCCCCGGCGGAACTGGGTGAGCATCGTGGCCGGCGTGGTGCCGGGGCTGGCCCAGCCGCGGCGCTGCAACCGCGACCAGGCGGTGTGCATGATCTGCGCGGACATCCGGCCCAGCGCCGCGGTGTCCTGGTGGCGGTGCTTACGCTCGCCGAGGTCCACCTGGGCGAGGGCGTCCAGGCCGACCAGCTCCAGCAGGTCGATCAGCATCGCCGTCTCCACCCCGTAGCCGGAGACGAACGGCACCTGCTCCAGCACCTCCCGGCGGCCGGCGTACTCGCCGGCCAGGGGCTGCACGAAGCCGGCCAGCTCCGGCCAGAAGAGGTTGAGCAGCGGGCGGGCCATCAGCTCCGTCACCCGGCCGCCGCCGTCGGCCTCCACGCTGGTGGCGCCGACCAGGGGCCGGTGGTAGAAGCCCTTCACGAAGTCCACCGACGGGTCGGTCAGCAGCGGTCCGATCAGGCCGGTCACGAAGTGCGGACGGAACTCGCGCAGATCGGCGTCGACGAAGGCGACCACGTCCCCCTCGGCGGCGGCCAGCCCGGCCCAGAGCGCGTCGCCCTTGCCGGTCAGCTGCGGCAGCCCCCGGGTCATCGCGTCCTGGCTGACCACCTCCGCGCCGGCGGCGCGGGCCACCTGGGCGGTCCGGTCGGTCGACCGGGAGTCCACCACGATCAGCTCGTCGACCAGGGCGACCCGGTCCATCAGGTGTTCGCGGATCGTCGACACGATGGCGCCGACGGTGGCCTCCTCGTTGCGGGCCGGCAGCACCACACTGACCCGGCTGTCGCCCTTGGCGCGCACCAGCCGACGGGCCGGCCAGTCCTGGGCCGAGGTCGTCCGGTACGTGGCCCATGCCTCCACCACAGGTGAGACGATCGAATCTGTATCCCGCACTGGCACACCCCCAGATCGTGGCGGAACGCGGGGTTGGTTTCCCATCTCCGCCCGCGCGCTAACCGGATCATGCCTACCAGCTTGATCACGGACCGTGCACCGCCCGGTTTTCGCCAGATGAACGGTTCATTGCCGGGCGCGCCGGGTTTCGCGTTCGGGCGCTGCGGGGAGACCTGTTCCCGCTACTCGTGAAACAGCGTCGGGAGGATCGGTGGAATGGGCACGTGCCGGGTGGGACTGGTAGGGGCCGGCGGGGTGGCGCAACGCCACGCCCGCGTGCTGGGTGGTTTCGAGGACGTGGAACTGCTCGGGGTGACCGACGTCGCCCGGGACGCGGCCGCGGAGCTGGCCGGCGCGCACGGCGGCCGGGCCTTCGCCGACGTGGACGAGCTGCTCGCCGCCGGGCCGGACGCGGTGTACGTCTGCGTGCCGCCGTTCGCGCACGGGCCGGTGGAGGAGGCGGTCATCGCCGCCGGCGTCCCGATGTTCGTGGAGAAGCCCGTCGCGGTCGACCTGGACACCGCCGAGCGGATCGCCGCGCTGGTCGAGCAGAAGCGGCTGCTCACCGCCGTTGGCCACCACTGGCGCTACCTGCACGTGGTGGAGCAGGCCCGCCAGCTGCTGGCCGACCGGCCGGTGCGGATGGTCAACGGCACCTGGCTCGACAAGGTCCCACCGGTGGCCTGGTGGGCGGTGCGGGACCGCTCCGGCGGTCCCGTCGTCGAGCAGGCCGCGCACGTGCTGGACCTGGTCCGGTCGCTGGTCGGCGAGGCGGTCGAGGTGACCGCGTACGGCGACGGCAGCCCGCCGCCCGTCGAGGGCGCCGACATCGACTCGGTGACCGCGGCCACGCTGCGCTTCGCCAACGGGGCGGTGGGCACCCTCGCCGCGGCCTGCGTCCTGACCTGGAAGCACCGGGCGGGGATGGAGATCCTCGCCGACGGGCTGGCGCTGACGCTGGCCGAGGATGGCCTGGAGATCTGCGACGCCGATGGTGAGCGCCGGATCTCCTCCGACCCGGACGGCGCCCGGACCGCCGTCGACCGGGCCTTCGTCGACGCGGTGACCGGCGTCGGCGACGACGTCCGGGTGCCGTACGCGGAGGCGCTGCGCACCCAGCGGCTGGCCCTGGCGCTCGCCGAGTCGGCCCGCACCGGCCGGGCCGTGACCCTGCCGACCGGCCCGGCGGCCGCGCCGCTGGCCGGTGCGGGGGTGAGCGTCGATGCGTGACAAGGTCGTGGTGGTCAGCGGCCCCGGCGCGGTCGAGCTGGTCGAGCAGGACGCCGCCGAGCTGCGCGCGGGCACCTTCCGGGTGGAGACGCTCTACAGCGGCGTCTCCGCCGGCACCGAGCTGAGCTTCGTCAAGGGCACCAGTCCCTACCTCAACGGCACCTGGAACCCGGACCTGGGCCTGTTCCAGCCCGGCGTGGCGAGCACCCAGTACCCGGTCACCCGGCTCGGCTACATGCAGGTCGGCCGGGTGGTGGAGAGCCGCACCCCGGCCGTCGCGGTCGGCACGGTGGGGGCGATGACCTACGGCCACCGCAGCGGCTACCTGGCCGACCCGGTCGCCGAGCGGTTCGTCCCGCTCCCCGACGACCTCGACCCGCTGCTCGGCGTCTACGTCGCGCACATGGGCCCGATCTGCGCCAACGGCCTGCTGCACGCCGCCGCCGACCTGTGCGGCACGGACGTGCGCTCGCTCGGCGACGGGGTGCGCGGCCGGCGGGTCGCGGTGGTCGGCAGCGGGGTCGTCGCCCTGCTCACCGCCCTGTTCGCCAGGCGTCACGGCGCCGCCTCGGTGGTGGTGCTGGACCCGACGCCGCAACGGCGACAGGTCGCCGAGGCGCTCGGCCTGGAAACCCTCGACCCGGCGGCCGACGACCCGGCCGTGGTGCTCAAGACCCGCTGGAACCACGCCGCCGGGGACCGGGGCGCCGACGTGGTGTTCCAGTGTCGTGGCCAGGCGTGGGCTCTGCAACTGGCGCTGCGCCTGCTGCGCCCGCAGGGCACGGTCATCGACCTGGCCTTCTACCAGGACGGCGCGGACGCCGTCCGGTTCGGCGAGGAGTTCCACCACAACGGGCTCTCGCTGCGCTGCGCCCAGATCGGGCGGGTGCCCCGCGGGCTGGCGCCGATCTGGGACCGGGAACGGCTCTCCGCCGAGACCATCGACCTGCTGCGGCAGTACGGCGACGTGATCCGCAAGCATCTCGTCTCGGCGGTGGTGCCCCTCGAGGAGGCGCCCGCACTGCTGACCGACCTGGCCGAGCGACGCCGGCAGGAACTGCAGGTGGTGCTGACCGGCTGACCCGGCACCGGCACCCGGCTGGGCCGGGGCAGCTGGTCGCCACCCGTCGCCCGCCAACCGGTCGGCCTGGCCGCCCTGCTGCCGTACCAGCGCGACGGCGGCCGGGTGGTCGCGGTCGGCGCCCACGAGGAATTGACCGTCACCAGTCCGCTACACCGCGCGCCGGCCGTCCACCAGCTGCTGGTGAGCTGACCCGGCCCGCCGCATCTGACCTGCCCGGACGTGCAGGGACAGGGACACCCGGGACGCCCCGGACGAGCCGGGCAGCGACGACCCGGCCGGTTCGCGTACCGTTGCCGCTCATGGGTGTGTCGCAACGGTTGAAGAGCAGGTTCCGGCGGTTCCTCCAGCGCCCGGGGACGACGGTCGACCTGGCCCCGCTGGAGAAGTTGCTGCCGCAGATCGCCGCGCGCGAGGAGGAGCTGTCCGCCCTCGACGACGCCGAGCTCACCGAGGCCGCCGGTGCCGCCACGGAGTACGTGGAGATCTGCGCGATCGGTCGGGAGGCCGCCCGCCGTGGGCTGGACCAGCGGCCGTACGACGTGCAGCTGCTCGGCGCGATGGCGCTGCTCTCGGGCAAGGTCGCCGAGATGGCCACCGGTGAGGGCAAGACGCTCACCGCCACCGTCGCCGCGTACGGGCACGTCCGGCTGGGTAACGGGCCCGTGCACGTGCTCACCGTCAACGACTACCTGGCCCGCCGCGACGCCGAGTGGATGGCGCCGGTCTACCGGCTGCTCGGGCTCACCGTCGGCTGGGTCAACGAGGCCTCCACTCCCGAGGAGCGGCGCGCCGCGTACGCCTGCGAGGTCACCTACGTCTCGGTCAGCGAGGCCGGTTTCGACTTCCTGCGCGACCAGCTCGTCACCGACCTCGCCGACCGGGTCCAGCCGCCGCTGAAGACGGCGATCGTCGACGAGGCCGACTCGATCCTGATCGACGAGGCCCGGGTGCCGATGGTGCTCGCCGGCGCGGTCGTCGGCGAGCAGGACCCGGTGCACGCCGCCGCGGCGCTGGTGCGCGGCCTGCGCAAGGGCAAGCACTACACCGTCGCCGAGGACGGCCGCAGTGTGGCGTTCACCACCGCCGGCCTGGCCACCGTCGAGGCGAAGCTGGGCGGCATCGACCTGTACGACACCGAGCACGTCGGGCAGCTCTCCGCGATCAACGTGGCGCTGCACGCGCACGCCCTGCTGCACCGCGACGTCGACTACATCGTCCGGGACGGCACGGTCGAGCTGATCGACGAGATGCGCGGCCGGGTGGCCCAGCGCCGCCGCTGGCCGGACGGCCTCCAGGCGGCGGTCGAGGCCAAGGAGGGCCTGGACGCCACCGCCGAGGGTGAGGTGCTGGGCACCATCGCCGTGCAGGCGTACATCGCGCTCTACCCCACGGTCTGCGGGATGACCGCCACCGCCGTGCTCGTCGGCGACCAGCTGCGCGAGTTCTTCGGCCTCGAGGTGGCGGTGATCCCGCCGAACACCCCCTGCGTCCGGGAGGACGAGCCGGACCGGATCTACGCGACCCGGGCGGAGAAGGAAGAGGCGCTGATCGACGAGATCACCCGCTGCCACCGCGCCGGCCGGCCGGTGCTGGTCGGCACCCTCGACGTCAAGGAGTCCGAGGGGCTGGCCGCCGGCCTGCACGCCGCCGGGGTGTCCTGCGTCGTGCTCAACGCCAAGAACGACGACGAGGAGGCGGCGATCATCGCCGAGGCCGGCGCGTACGGCGCGGTGACCGTCTCCACCCAGATGGCCGGCCGGGGCGTGGACATCCGGCTCGGCGGCAGCGACCAGGCCGACCGGGAGCGGGTGGCCGAGCTGGGCGGCCTGTACGTGATCGGCAGCGGCCGGCACGACAGCCGCCGGGTCGACGACCAGCTGCGTGGCCGGGCCGGCCGGCAGGGCGACCCGGGCGGCTCGGTCTTCTTCGTCAGCCTGGAGGACGACCTGGTGGTCCGGCACGCCGGTGACACCGTGCCGGCCTCGCCGCGGATGAACGCCGACGGCCTGGTCACCGACGAGCAGGTGGACTACGCCGTGGAGCACGCCCAGCGGGTGGCCGAGGGCGTCAACCACGAGATCCACCGCAACACCTGGCGGTACAGCGTGGTGATCGAGCAGCAGCGCAAGGCCCTCGCGGAGCGCCGCGAGCGGCTGCTCACCAGCGACGTGGCCGCGCTGATGCTGCTCGACCGGGTGCCGGAGAAGGCCGGCGAGATGGACGAGGACCTGCTCGCCCAGGTGGCCCGGTCGATCGCCCTCTACCACCTCGACCGGCTCTGGGCCGAGCACCTGGCCGAGCTGTCGGAGGTCCGCGAGGGCGTGCACCTGCGGGCGCTGGGCCGCCTCGACCCGCTGGACGAGTTCCACCGGGCGGCGGTGCCGGCGTTCAACAACCTCGTCCCCGAGATCGAGACGCGGACCCTCGCGACCTTCGAGGAGACCGAGTTCGCCGAGGACTGGGAGCCGGACGCCGCCAAGCTGGTCCGGCCGAGCGCCACCTGGACGTACCTGGTCCACGACAACCCGTTCGGCTCCGAGCTGGACCGGCTGATCGCCTCGGTCGGCCGGCGGCTCTCCGCGGCGCGCTGAGCGTAACGGGGTTCCTTCCGGCGCGGCCCGGCGCCTGAAGGGACCCCTTTATGCGGTTTCGACCCGAGTTTGCGAGGGTAGTAGCCCGGGGCTCATGAGTCAGGGGAGATCACACGATGAGACAGGCAATGGGGCCGGTCGACGGGGTCGTTCGGTGCGCGAGGGCCGTGCGCCGGTGAACCTGGACACGTGGGAGCCGACGAACGACACCCTGGGCGTGCTGGAGACCGCCGCCCTGTTGCGCGAGCTGACCGCCGGTCTGATCGCGGCCGACGACTTCGACGAGGCGCTGGCCCGGCTGGTGCGGATCGCCCGGGACGCCGTGCCGGAGGTCACCTGGTGCGGTTTCACCGCGCTGCGCGCCGGTGAGCCGGCCGGGGTGGCCGCCTCCGATCCGGGCCTGGCGGAGCTGGACGACCTCCGGCACGGCCCGGAGTCGCCCGCGATGAGCGCCGTCCGGCGCCGCGAGATGACCATCGCCCAGGACCTCGCCGCCGAGGAGCGCTGGCCGGGCTGGACGGCCCGGGCGCGCGGCCTCGGGGTGCGCGGGGTGATCTCCGCGCCGGTCGACGTCGACGAGCAGGCCATCGGGGTGATCAACCTCTACACCGACTCCGCCGGCACCTTCACCACCCGGCACCAGCTCACCGCGATGCTGCTCGCCGAGCACGCCGGCCTGCTGCTGGCCGCGGTCCGCGACCGGGCCAAGCAGGCCGAGCGGGCCGGTGAGCTGGACGAGTCGCTGCTCGGCGAGGGCGTCGTCGGCCAGGCGATCGGGGTGATCATGACCCAGCGCGGGTGCCCCGCGCCGGAGGCCCTCGACGTGCTGCGCAATGCCGCATCCTCGCTGGACATCCCGCTGCGCGAGGTCGCCGAGCGGCTGGTCGCCACGGTGTCCCGTCCCCGGGAGGGTTGAGCGCGTCGTTTCGCCGCACTGGCGTCCGGGTAGCACCCTGGATTCGTGAGCTGATCCGATCCCGGGAGGAACCGATGGAGAGCCGGCTGCGGGTGCAGGGGCACCCGATCCAACCGATGCTGGTGACGTTCCCGTTCGGGCTCTTCGTCAGCGCCGCCGTATTCGACCTGGCCGACGTGGTCGGCGGGCCGGCCTTCCTCGGCGAGGTCGGCTACTGGACGTCGGTCGCCGCCCTGGTCGCCGCCGCGCTCGCCGCGCTCGCCGGCATGATCGACCTGTGGGACGTCCGGGCCGGCCGGACCCGCCGCACCATGGTCATGTTCAATCTGGTCAACGCCGGCATGGCCGCGTTGTTCCTGCTGACCTGCCTGATCCGGGCCGACGCGCCGCAGCGGGGCGCGACCGGGGTCCTGGTCGTCACCGAGCTGGTCGCCCTCGCGGTCGGCGCGGCCGGGGTCCGGCTGGGCGCGCGCCTGATGCGCCAGTTCGACACCACCCGTCGCGAGCCGAGCGGCTTCGAGGCGCTCAACGGCCCGCCCACCACCACCGCCGCCACCGTCGAGATCATCCGCCCCCGCACCTGAGCCCCGCACCGCGCCCGCCCGCCCGGTCCGCGATCCCGGGAGTCGACCGAAGACGGGCGATATCCGGTTGTCGGCCACGGTCGGGGGCGGGCAGGGTGGCCGGATGACCGAGCGCACCTTCGACGAGCTGGTCGCCGAGGCGGCGGCCGTGCCCGTCGACGGTTGGGACTTCTCCTGGCTCGACGGCCGGGCCACCGAGGAGCGCCCACCGTGGGGCTACACCCGGCTGGTGGCCGCCCGGATGGCGGCGGCCTCCGCCGCGCTCGACGTCGACACCGGCGGGGGAGAGGTGCTCGCCGAGGTGCCCAGCCCCCCGTCGCTGCTGGTCGCCACCGAGGCCTGGCCGCCCAACGTCGCGGTCGCCCGGCATACGCTGCGCCGGGTCGGCGCCGGCGTCGTCCGGGTGGGCCCGGCGGCGGGGCTGCCGTTCCGCGACGGCTCCTTCGACCTCGTCACCAGCCGGCACCCGGTCGCCACCGGGTGGGCCGAGATCGTCCGGGTGCTGCGGCCCGGCGGGGCGTACCTGTCCCAGCAGATCGGCGCGGGCACGATGCGCGAGCTGAGCGAGGCGATCCTCGGCCCGCTGCCCCCGCCCGACAAGCGCCGCCCCGAGCAGGCCGTGGCCGCCGCCCGGGCGGCCGGCCTGACCGTGGTACGCCTCGAACGGGCCACCCTGCGGGCGGTCTTCCACGACGTCGGCGCGGTGGTCTGGTTCCTGCGCAAGGTCGTCTGGACGGCGCCGGGCTTCGACGTGGACCGGCACCGTCCGCAGCTCGCCGCGCTGGACCGGCGGATCCGCGCCGAGGGGGCCTTCGTCGCCCACGCCCGCCGCTTCCTGATCGAGGCGGTCCGGCCGGCCTGACCGGCGTCAGTGGGCGCGGGCGTGGTGGGCGGCGAGCACGTCGGCGCCGAAGTCGCCGGCCGGGCGGCGCAGCACGGTGTGCGCGTGGTTGCCGTCGTCGGTGGTGTTGTCGTACTCGATCAGCAGGTCGTCGCCCTGCACCCGGTAGTAGTGCCGCCCGCCCGGCCGGGTCGACCCGGCCCAGGCGAAGTGCAGCTCACCGCCGGCGAGCCGGTCCGCCTCGCGGACGGCCAACTCGGCGGGGAGCCGGTCCAGGTAGAGCGCCACGAGTTGGTCGAGCAGCGCCCGGCCGGTGACGCCGAGCCGGTCGCCGGGCACGCCCAGCGGGGTGATCGGCGCGTCGACCGACGGGCGGGTGGCGCTGACGATGTCCGCCGGCGCCTCGTCGGCGACGATCGCCGCGGCCCGCCCGACCGGCCCGATCGCCGCCAGCAGCTCGCGGGCGAGGTCCTCCTCGACGCCCAGCGGGCGGGAGACCGGGCGCCCGGCGTGCCGGACGGTGGCCGGGTTGGCGCCGAGGAAGACCGGGGCGGGGGAGACCTCGTCGTCGACCACCGTCATGCTCACCGACAGGTGGTGCCCCTCGAACCGCCAGGCCCAGCGGTCGTCGCGGGCCGGGTCGCCGTACAGCGCCACCCAGTAGTCGCCGCTGTGCCGGCCGCGCTGCCATTCCTCGGCCCGATCCAGCACCTCCTCCAGCGCCACCACCGCCATCGCCTGGGCGTACGCCGGCGGGCTCAGCGCGGTGGCCAGCAGCCGGTGCGCGGCCTTGCGCCCGGCGCGGTCCAGGTCGGCCAGGCAGACGCCGGGACGCGCCCGGGGCCGGTACTCCAGCCGGCGCCGGCCCGCGTCGTCGAAGGAGTGGCCGGCGTCGGCGCGGGCCGGCTCGTCGAGCGCGGCCAGCAGCGCGGTGGCCGCCGTGCGCATCCGCTCCGGTACGGGATCGTCCATCGTGTCGCCTCAGCCGGAGGTGAGCAGGGTGAGCATCTCCGGCAGGTCGAAGAAGCGGGCGGTCTCCACTGCCGACGGGCTGCCGTGCGCCGGGTCGGCGCCGGCGTCGAGCAGCGCCCGGACCGCCTCGGCGTTGCGGCGGAACACCGCCGCCGCCAGCGCGGTCTGCCCCCGGTCGTCGGCGCGGGAGTGGTCGGCGCCCCGGGCGAGCAGGGCCGCCACCGTGTCCGGGTGGGCGTGGTACGCGGCCAGGATGAGCAGGGTGTCGCCCTTGTCGTTGGTCATGTTCACCGGCAGGCCGGCGTCGACCTGGCCGCTCAGCTCCTCGGTCCGGCCGTCGCGGGCCAGGTCGAACATCCGGTGGGCGAAGGCCAGCGTCTCGGCGTCCAGGTCGTCGGTCACCCATCCAGGCTAGTCGCCGGGCGCGCCCGGCGGACTGATAGCTTGCCTGCCCACGACGGGAGGGCCATGGACGACGTGTATGTCGGCAACGCGGGTGTGGACGGTGCCACCAACGCCGGTTGGCTGCTTGGTCACTTCATGCCCGCCGGCGATCCCCGGCACAGCGCCGAGCTCGAGGTGAAATGGGGCGTGCACCCGCCGGGGGAGGCTCGCTCGCGGTGGGCCACGCACGAGCGGCGGACCGCACTGCTGGTCCTGGTCGACGGACGGTTCCGGGTGGAGTTCCCGGACCGGACGGTGGTGCTGGGCACCCCGGGCGACTACGTGGTGTGGGGCCGCGGGGTCGACCACTGCTGGTACGCCGAGCGGGCGTCGGTGGTGCTGACCGTGCGCTGGCCCTCGGTGCCGGGCTACCGGGTGGACCCGCCCGTGCTGCGCTGACCCGGTCGGCCCGGAACCGCCGTCCCAGCATTCGGTATTACCTACTAAACCTATAGGCTTTGGCTCCTATAGTGGTGTCGGGACGCACCACCACGGGAGACCACCATGACCGACCCGCACAGCGACCTGCTCGCCGTCGCCGCCCCGTACGCCGACCCGGCCGGCTGGCCGGTGCCGCTGCGCTTCGACCCGGTCGAGCGCTGGTACGCCCGGCTCGCCGCCACCGACACGCACGAGGTGTGGGCGCTGAGCTGGCTCCCCGGCCAGGGCACCGACCTGCACGACCACGGCGGCTCCGCAGGCGCCTTCCAGATCGTCGCCGGGGAGCTCACCGAGGAGACGGTGGCCGGCGGTCGCCTGCGCCCGCACCGCCTCGCCGCCGGCGTCGGGCGACGGTTCGGCCCACGGCACGTGCACGTGGTGACCAACCGCGCCGACCAGCCCGCGGTCAGCGTCCACGTCTACCGGCCCGCGCTGCGCCGGATGACCCGCTACCGGCTCGTCGCCGGCCACCTGCGGGTCGCCGACGTGGCGGAGGCCGGTGTCGCCTGGTGACCCGTTCCGATTCCACCCGCCGGCTCGTTCCTGGAAGGACCGCGAGGATGCCCCAGCAGCACCACCTCAGCACCGACAGCTGTCCGGTGCCACCACCGGGATCGCGGGGCATCGAGGAGATCCTCGCCGCCGCCCGCGCCCGACTGCGCCGGCTCGACCCAGAAGGGGCGCACCTGGCGTACCGGGGCGGGGCGCTGATGGTCGACATCCGGCCCGCCGCCCAGCGGGCCGCGCACGGCACGGTGCCGGGCGCGCTGGCCATCGAGCGCAACGTGCTGGAGTGGCGGCTCGACCCGCGCTGCCCGGCCCGGCTGCCCCAGGCGGTCGGCTACGACCTGCCGGTGATTGTGATCTGCCAGGAGGGCTACACCTCCTCACTGGCCGCCGCCGCGCTGCTGGACCTCGGCCTGCACCGGGCCACCGACATGGTCGGCGGCTTCGTCGCCTGGCGCATCGCCGGCCTGCCCGCGCTCGGCCCGACCCCGCCGCACGGCTCCCCGTCCACCGCGCCCCCGGTGACCGCCGGCCGGGCGCCGCGCTGACCGCCACGCTTTACCAGGCGTGGCGGACCATCCCGCCATCTCAGGAGGCACCGATGTCCGTCGTCGCCATCACCTCGCGCCCGCACCCGCCGGGCCGCGCCGACCGGCCGGGGCCGCCCCGGCCCCGGTCCGCCCCGGCGCTGACCATCACCCTCGACCTGGCCGCCGCGCCGCTGACGCCCCGGCTGGCCCGCCTGGTCGACCTGCTCGGCGAGCTGGCCGAGGCGGGGGAGGGCGACGTGCGGCTGGCCGAGCCCACCGCCGTACGGGCCGTCACGTCCGTGCCGGCCCCCGCCGACGAGCACCCGGACACGCTGCGGATCCGGGCCGGCTCGCGGGTGGTCCGGCAGGGCGACCGGGAGATCCCGCTCACCCGGATCGAGTTCGACCTGCTGCTCTTCCTCGCCGAGCACCCGCACCGGGTCTTCACCCGGCCCCAACTGCTGGGCAGCGTCTGGGGCTACGAGCACGCCGTGCCCCGCACCGTCGACGTGCACGTGCGCCGGCTGCGCGCCAAGCTCGGCGCGGCCACCCCGCTGGTGACCACCGTGTACGGCGTCGGCTACCGCCTGGCCGACGAGGCCAGCGTCCGGGTGGACCGGTTCCGCTGACCGGTCGTTGATGCGGCGCGCCGGGGCCGTCCGCCCTGGTGCGTCGGCCGGGACCGGCCAATGTGAACCGGCGCGGGTACCCCCGTATCCGGCCACCCCGGCGGCTCTGCTGTAATCATCTGGCTCGTACGCAGAGCGAGCGTTTGGCTGCGATGTGTTCGTCAATTGTCACATTCATGCAACGTGGCCGCCCCTTGACCCTCGCTCAGGGGCCGGGAAGCTTCGATGAAGCGGCGTCCCGGGCCGTGGGATCACCCGGACCAGCCAAGGAGGACCATGTCGGTCAGCCCCGCCTCGTCGCGCGCCGGATGGCATACGTCCCAACCCGCGGTTCCCGGTCGTCCCCCCGGCGGCCAGCGCCGCCCGGTGAACACGGCCGCCCCCGTGCTCACCGTGACCCTGTCCATCCCGTTGGCGTGTGAGGAGTCGCTGACCCCGCCGGCCCGCCGGCTGCTGGAGGCCGCCCGGGAGATGCTGGAGCGTGGCGAGGGCACCATCACCACCAACGGCGTCCCCGCCGAGCGGCGGGTCGAGCCGCTGCCCGGCGGCCGGTCCCCGGCCCGGTCGCTGGCGCCGGCCATCCCGGCCCTGCACATCCTGGCCTCCTCCCGCTCGGTGCTGCGCGACGGTGAGCCGCTGCCGTTGACCCGGCTGGAGTTCGACCTGCTGCTGCACCTGGTGGCCCACCCGCGCCGGGTCTTCACCCGGTTGCAACTGCTCAACGCGGTCTGGGGCTACGAGCACGCCGGGGTACGCACCGTCGACGTGCACGTACGCCGGCTGCGCGGCAAGGTCGGCGTGGACGTCCCCCTGGTCACCACCGTCTACGGGGTGGGCTACCGGCTCGCCGACGACGCCCGGGTCACCATCGACCGCACCGGCTGACCGCCCGGACCGCCATCGACCGCACCGCACCGGCCGGCCGGTGCACCATGGTCGGATGCGTGCTCGACCCATCTCGCCCGAGCGGCTCGTCGCCGAGCTGACCGAGCGGCTCCTCGCCGCCGCGACCGAGCCGACCCCGGACGTCGCCCCGGCCGACCGGCCCGGCCGGCTGCGGGTCGCCGTGGACGGCCCCCCGGCCGCCGCGCCGCAGCACCTCGCCGAGGCCCTGGTCGACCCGCTGCGCGCGCTCGGCCGCCCGGTGCTGCACGTCCGCGCCCAGGACTTCCTGCGGCCGGCCTCGATCCGCTTCGAACAGGGCCGGACCAACCCGGACGCGTACTACGAGAGCTGGACCGACGAGGCCGGGCTGCGCCGGGAGGTGCTCGACCCCGCCGGCCCGGGCGGCTCCGGGCGGGTGCTGCCCTCGCTCTGGGACGCCGCGACCGACCGGGCCAGCCGGGCGGCGTACGTCCCGCTGCCGCCCGGCGCGGTGCTGCTGGTCAGCGGGGCGCTGCTGCTCGGCGGCGGGCTGCCCTTCGACGTCGCGGTGCACCTGGCGCTCTCACCGGCCGCCCTGGCCCGGCGTACCGACCCGGAGTTGCGGTGGACCCTGCCGGCCTTCGCCCGGTACGCCGACGAGGTCGACCCGGCCTCCTTCGCCGACGTGGTGGTCCGTGCCGACGACCCCCGGCATCCGGCCCTGGTGGAGCGTGACGAACCGGTCGGCTGAGGCCGGAAAACTCGTCGGTTTGATCCACTCGGTGGGCGGGTATTCGCCCGGCTCACAGCGCACGGTTGCTCGCCCGTGCGCACCGTATCCGGATGACCGGCCCGCGCGGGCCGGGGCCCCACGAAAGGCAGGCAGCGATGCTCGTCCACGACACCGTCGGTACGGGCCGATCCCAGGCGGAGATCGACCAGATCCGACTCTCCCTGCAGGCCCGCTACGACGAGCTGTCCGCGGAGTACGAGCAGGCGGTCGCGCAGAGCCAGGTGCTGCGCCTGGTGGAGGTCGGCGACACCGCCGGCGACGACCAGGCCGACAGCGGCACCAAGACCGCCGAGCGGGACACCGCGCAGTCCCTGCTGCGGACGATCCTCGACCGGCGGGCCCAGTTCGAACACGCCCTCAACCGCCTCGACGAGGGCACCTACGGCTTCTGCGAGGGCTGCTCGGCGCCGATCCCGGTCGAGCGCCTGGAGATCTTCCCTTCGGCCACCTCCTGTGTGGCCTGCAAGCAGACCCGGGAGCGGCGGGCCGCCTGAATCGGCGGGCGTCGCGGTTGCCGGTCAGGTCCGGGCGCGGTGGACTTCTCCCATGCATGAGATCAAGGTGGGCACCGCGTCCTGGACGGACCGGACGCTGCTGGACTCCGGCTGGTACCCGCCGACGGCGGACACCCCGGAGAAGCGCCTGGTGTACTACGCCCGGCGCTTTCCGCTGGTCGAGGTGGACGCCACCTACTACTCGCCGCCGGCCGAACGGACCGCGCGGTTGTGGGCCGAGCGCACCCCGGCGGGGTTCACCTTCAACGTCAAGGCGTTCAGTTTGCTGACCGGGCACCCCACCCGGGTCTCAGCGCTCTACAAGGACCTGCGGCCGGAGACGCAGAAGCGCAACGTCTACCCCGACGACCTGCCCGCGCAGGCGTACGAGGAGGTGTGGACGCGCTTCCTCTCCGCGCTCGACCCGCTGGTCGAGGCCGGCCGGCTCGGCGCGGTGCTGTTCCAGTTCCCGCCCTGGTTCACCATCAAGCGGGAGAACAAGGAGTACCTGCTGGAGGTGGAGCGGCGCTGCCGCCCGCTGCGGCCGGTCTTCGAGTTCCGGCACGCCTCCTGGTTCGACGGCGCCAACGCCGACGAGACGCTGGCCTTCCTGCGCAAGCACCGGCTGGCGTACGTCTGCGTGGACATGCCGCAGGGCCACCGCTCATCCGTACCCCCGGTGCTGGCCGCCACCGCGGACCTCGCGGTGGTGCGCTTCCACGGGCACAGCGACAAGTGGACCAGCAAGGACATCCACGAGAAGTTCGGCTACCGCTACTCGGACAAGGAGTTGCGGGACTGGGCGCCGAAGCTGCGCGAACTGGCCGACTCGGCCGTGCAGACCCACGTGCTGATGAACAACTGCTATCGCGACTTCGCTCAGACCAACGCGACCACCCTGGCCGGCCTGCTCGACGGCGGTGGCGCCGACTGAGCCGGCCGCCGGTTCACCCGGTCGGGGTGACGCCGGCTCACCCGATTGCCGCGCAGCATGGACGGTGTCTGCGGTCTGCGACCGACGCCGACCGCGAGGCCGACAGCGACGGAGGTGGCCGATGGCGGTTCGGGTCGTGACGGACAGGCGACGCGGCGGGGTGCTGCACGTGGTCGGGACGGCCGACGGCAACGCCCGCGAGCGGCCCGGTCGGTGGAGGCCGACCCGGCCGCGGCGGGGGCCGAGCGGTCCGCCGCGCCGCGACGACGACCGACGGTGGGAAAGCAACGCACGGGGGTGGACAGATGGCTGAGCAGCTGCGAGCGGCGTTCGAGTCCTCGTTGGAGAAGACGAACATCATCCTCAAGGAAATCGAACAGGCGTACGGGTGGCCGAAGGAGCAACGCAACCAGTCCTACTGCGCGCTGCGCACTGTGCTGCACCTGCTGCGCGACCGGATGCCGGTGCAGGAGAGCGTGGAGTTCTCCGCGCAGTTGCCGGTGCTGGTCCGCGGGATCTACTTCGACGGCTGGAAGCCGATGGACGTGCCGATCAAGCTCAATCGGGACGACTTCCTTCTCGAGGTCCGGCGGCACTTTCCGTACGACGTCGAGGGCGGCACGGAGCGCGTGGTGCAGGTGGTGCTGGACGCCCTGAGCCGGCACGTGACCCAGGGTCAGTGGGACGAAGTGAAGGACACCATGCCCCGTGACCTGCAACAGATGATGCCGTGATCGGATGACCGACGGCCCGTCCCGCCGAGTGGTGGGGCGGGCCGCCGCACGCCGTACGGCTGTCCGCCCGCCCCGCCCCGCGGGCCAGCCCGCGACCGGAGGTGCCGACCAGGATCATCGCGCCCGCCTAGTGCAGGCCCAGCGGGAAGACCTCGAACGCCGCGCCGTAGCGGACCCCGAGCCGGGTGCCCGCCGGGCGGCTGATCCCCTCCAGGAACTCCTCCGGGTCGAAGCCGCCGTCGCCGAGGCCCCTCAGGTACGCGTCGTGGGCCCGCAGCGAAGCCAGTCCGGCGCCGAAGGTGGCGGTGACATCGACCCCGTGCCGGGACAGCGGCGAGGCGGCGGCCCACACCTCCCGGACCCGGTTCCACGGCGCCACCCCGCCGGTCAGTTGCTCGGGGAAGATCCACCGGTTGCCGGCGTCGCGGGCCGCGTCGAGCACCGCCCGGCCGGTCGCGATGTGGTCGGCCTGGTTGAGCGCGTACGCCCCGTCCCAGGTGTCCCGGAAGTTGTTGGTGACCACCACGTCGGGCCGGTGTCGCCGGATCACCTCCGCGATCGCCCGGCGCAGCGGCACACCGTACTCCAGCAGGCCGTCGGGCTGGCCGAGGAACTCCACCGTGGTAACCCCCACCACCGCGGCGGAGGCGCGCTGTTCCTCCTCGCGGACCACGCCGGTCCGTTCCGGGGTCATCCCGTCGATGCCGGCCTCGCCGCTGGTGACCAGGCAGTAGACGACCTCCTTGCCCTGTCCGGTCCAGCGGGCGACGGCGGCGGCCGCGCCGAACTCCAGGTCGTCGGGGTGGGCCACCACGGCCAGGGCGCGCTCCCAGTCCTCGGTCAGCGGCGTCAGCGGTGCGGGCTGCGGCTGCCCCATGGTGACCTCCCTGCCGGTCCGGCTGCCCTCCCATCCTGGCACCGTCGCCGCCTCCGCGCCGGTTGCCGTCGCCCCGGCCCCGCCGACCTCGGGTCCTCACCGGGCCGGCCGCCGTGCTGCCCGGATGGCGGGAGCGTCCCGGCCGGCGGCACGGTCAGCTTCGGCTTCCCGGGGCACCCGCGGCGGCGCCAACCCGACGCCAGCCGCCTTCACCCTCAACGCCGCGACCTGCCGTAACGGGTGACCTCCGGCGGGGCCCGACGAACCGTCCCTGTCGCCGGGTTCCGCCGTCTACGGTGGGGTTAGAGAAGATCGCGCGTGGGGTACCACCCGCTGCACGACAGACCCCGACCTACGGCGGGGCGGCCACACCCGAGGGAGCACCCATGGCACTCAACGACGACGACATGCAGACCACCAGCGGCGGCGGCCTCGAGGGCCCGGCCGACGGCGGGGCGACCCCGGGCCGGCAGGACGGTGGCGCCGACGGCGGCGCGGACCGTGGTGCAGAGCGCGGCGTCGACCAGGGCGCCGATCGTGGCGCCGAGGGTCCGGCCGACGGTGGCGCGACCCCGGGCAAGCAGGACGGTGGCGCCGACGGCGGCGCCGAGGGTCCGGCCGACGGCGGGGCGACCCCGGGCAAGCAGGACGGTGGTGCCGACGGCGGCGCCCGCTGACCACCGTCGTGACGACCAACGACCCGCCGGACCGTCACGGCCATCCGGCGGTCTCGTACGCCGCCGACGCCCTGGCACGCTGCGTCAGCGTCGAGCCGGCGAAGTTCGCCGCCGCCCACTGGGGCCGGGCCCCGCTGCTCTCCCGCGCCGACGAGCTGCCCAACACCGACGGTTTCACCGACCTGCTCAGCCCCGCCGACGCCGACGAGCTGCTCAGCCGGCGCGGGCTGCGTACCCCGTTCCTGCGGGTGGCCAAGGACGGCGAGTTGGTCCCGGCGGCACGCTACACCGGCGGCGGCGGTGCCGGCGCCGAGATCGCCGACCAGGTCCTCGACGAGAAGGTGCTGGAGTTGTACGCCTCCGGCGCCACCCTGGTGCTGCAGGGCCTGCACCGCACCTGGCCCGTCCTGGTCGACTTCGCCCGCGACCTCGGCACCGCCCTCGCCCAGCCGTTGCAGGTCAACGCCTACCTGACCCCGGCCGGCAGCCAGGGCTTCGCCACCCACTACGACACCCATGACGTCTTCGTGCTCCAGGTCGACGGCCGCAAGCACTGGCGCATCCACCCGCCGGTGCTGCCCGACCCGCTGGAGAATCAGCCCTGGGGTGGCCGGGCCGACGAGGTCGCCGCCACCGCCGACGGTCCCGCCGCGCTGGACGTGGTGCTCGCCCCCGGCGACGCGCTCTACCTGCCGCGCGGCTGGCTGCACAGCGCGCAGGCGCAGGAGTCCAGTTCGCTGCACCTGACCGTCGGCATCCGCGCGCTGACCCGGTACGCCATGGTCGAGGAGCTGCTCGCCCTGGCCGCCGAGGACCCCCGGCTGCGGGCCGGGCTGCCCTTCGGCACCGACGTCGCCGACCCCGACGCCGTCGAGCCCGAGCTGACCGAGACCGTCGAGGCGCTGCGGGACTGG
Organism: Micromonospora sp. NPDC050200; assembly: GCF_040656135.1. NCBI lineage: Bacteria > Bacillati > Actinomycetota > Actinomycetes > Micromonosporales > Micromonosporaceae > Micromonospora > Micromonospora sp. NPDC050200. The sequence continues at coordinate 3,494 of NZ_JBFALG010000012.1, read as the reverse complement.
CTGCTGCGCGCCGATCCGGCGGCGATCGCCGACCGGCTGCGCCGGCGCGCCTGGCTTGCCGCCCGGCCGGCCCCGATCGGGCCCCTCGCCCAGGCCGCCGCGCTCGGCGCCCTCGACGCCGACAGCCGGATCGCCCCCCGCGCCGGGCTGCGCTGGCAGCTCACCGCCACCGGCGACCACCGGGTGGCGCTGCGGCTGCCCGACCGGACGATCACCCTGCCCGGCACCTGCGAGCCGGCACTGCGCACCCTGCTCACCGGCACCGTCACCCGGGTCGGGGACCTGCCCGGCCTCGACGACGACGCCGACCGGCTGGTCCTGGCCCGCCGGCTGCTACGCGAGGCCGTCGCCGTCCCCGACTGAGCCGACCGGCCGGGCGGGACGCCCCGCTCAGCGGGTCAGCACCAGCAGCGCCACCGTGGTCGCCACGCCGGCGATCAGCACGATCGCGGCCGGGCGGGGCCCGAGCAGGGCGTGCTGCCGGTCCGCCAGCCGCTTCGCCGGCGCCAAGCCGGCCAGCGGGCCGAGCAGCGTCACCACCAGGGCCAGCACCGGCATCCCCACCGCCAGGTCACCGCCGTAGCGTTGGCCGAGCGCGCGGGCGCCGGCCCCGAGCGCGTACGCCACCAGCGCGCCGGCCACCCCGCAGAGCGCCAGCAGCGGGTTCACCGACGTGGGCAGCTCACCGGGCTGCCCCGCCCGGTCCAGCAGCTCCCGCACCCCGCGCAGCGACGACACCGGGTCACCGGCGGCGTCCCGGCTCGGCCCCGGCGCGGGGCCGAGCCGCCGCCCGCCCAGCCCGAGTTGGCTCCGCAGCTCCGCCCAGAGGTGCCCCACCTCGGCGTCGACCCGCTCCACCATCGACCGGGCCTCCGCCACCTCCGCCTCGGCGCGGCGCAGCTGCGCGGCCGCCTCGGCCACCGCCCGTTCGGCGGTGGCGCACTGCTGGTCGTGCCAGACCTGCGCCTCGGCGCGCTGGGCCCGTACCCGGCCGGTCAGCTCGGCCAGCCGGCGGACGTGGGCGGCGTACGTGTCACTGGCGGCCGGTTCGTTCATCGGGACGGACCATAAGGGATGATCACCTGTCCGGTGCGGTGCACCGCCCGGTCGAAGAAGAGCCCGCGCCACGGGCGGGGGTACCAGTCCGGGCCGCCGGTGCCCGGGTAGAGCGAGGAGCCCAGCTCCGTGCCCTGCACGTCGAGGGCCACCCAGGCCCCGATCTGGTCGGTGCGGGTGGCCGGCCCGCCGAGGTCCACCCGCATCCGGGCCACCCCGCGCCACCAGGCCAGTACGTGGGTGCGCCGTTCCGGCCCGTCGTGCAGGATCCGGCGCAGCTGCTCCAGCCCGCTGCGCCCGCCGGCGGGTGCCGCCAGCCGTCCGGCCGCCGCGTCCACGGCGAACAGCAGCAGGTAGTGCGGGGTGCTCGGGGTGCCCGGCCGGCCCAGCGCCTCGGCCGTCTCGGCCATCAGCTCCGGCAGCGTCTCCTCGTCGTACCAGGCCGCGTCGTCGGCCAGGTCCTCGTAGAGGGCGCGGGCGGCCGGATCGGCGTCCGGGTCGAGGCAGGCGATGGAGAACCGGGCGGTGCCGGGCCGGTGCTGGCGGGCCAGCGACCGCGCGGCGGCGTCGAGCACCGCGCAGGCCTCGTCCACCCGGGTGCCCAGCACGGCCAGGTTGCGGCCGGGGGCCCGGGGCAGCCGCAGCGCCGCCGAGCGGGCCCGCACGTCGATGATCTCCCCGAGCAGGGCGACCGGGCCCCGGGGCGGCGGGGTGTCGCCCTGCGGGGTCAGCGCCCGGTGGTCCGGGGCGTCGGCGAGCAGGGGGACCGCGTCGCCGTCGAAGAGCCGGGCCGGGGCGGCGTCCTGCGGCCGCATCCGCCACAGCCGGTGCTGCAGCTCGCTCCAGGTCTCCCAGTCGCCGGCCGACGGGATCCGGGCCACCTGGTTGCCCTCGATCATCCCGGACTCGGCGTTGACCACCGCGTGGTGGCGGGGCAGCGCCTGCGCCGCGTCGTTGCGCTCGGCCAGGATGCGCAGCGCCTTGGGCAGCGCGATCCGCAGGGCGAACTGGGCGACCAGCGCCGGGCGCCCCCACAGCGCCTCGATGCCCCGCACGTCCTGCGAGGCGAGCACCAGGTGGATGCCCTGCGACCGGCCCCGTCGGGCCAGGTCCTCCAGCAGGTCGGCGGCCTCCCGGGCTACCACGTCCCGGCCGGCCAGCAGCGCCTGGAACTCGTCGACCACCGCCACGATCCGCGGCCAGTGCCCGGTCGGATCCACCGCCCGCAGCTCGGCGAGCTTGGTGACCTCGTGCTTCTTGGCGGCGTCGGCCCGCCGGCGCAGCTCCTCGGCCAGGAACCGCAGCAGCGCCAGGCCGAACTCCCGGTCGGTGTTGACGTTGATCCCGACCAGCCGCATGTGCGGCAGCCAGCTCGGGTCGCGCCGGCCCTGCGCGAACCGGGCGAAGGACACCCCCTCCTTGAAGTCGAGCAGGTAGAACTCCAGCTCGGCGGGGGAGTAACGGGCGGCGAGCGCACCGATCCAGGCGAAGATCAGGTTGGTCTTGCCGGTGCCGGAGGGGCCGCCGATCAGCGCGTGCGGCGGGTAGTCGCCCAGGGTGAGCAGCACCGGCCGGCCGTGCGGACCCTCGCCGATCGGGGCGGTCAGCCCGTGCGCCGAGTCCTCCTTCCACATCTGCTCCGGCGGGGGGAGCAGGTCGGTGAAGGGCGCCGGCGGCGGGCCGGCGTTGACCCGGGAGGCGATCTCCCGGCAGGTCTCGGTGACCAGCGTGGCGGGCGGCGGCGGGTCGAGGCGTACCGGCAGGCCGGACGGGACGCCGACGCGGGCGTCGCCCGGCTCGGCGACGATCCGGGTGACCGTCGGGTCGTCCGGCAGCGGGGTGCCCCGCACCACCAGGTGCACCCCGCAGGCCGCGCCGGTGCGGACCACCCGGTCCAGCTGGCCGCGTTCGTGCCGGGACGGCTCGTCCCCACCGAGCAGCACCGCCACCCGCCACGGCTCCGGCCGGCGGCCGGTCGCCGCGGCCAGTTCGCGCAACGAGGCGTACTCGCCGGCCAGCACCGTCTCGTTGATCCGGCGGATCTGCTCCACCAGGTCGTCCAGCAGCCGGCCCAGCCCGCCCGGGCCGACGAAGGCGAGCAGACCGGCGGTGCCCAGCGGGGCGAAGCCGGCCAGTCCGCCGCCCAGGTGCTCCGGGTCGTAGCCGTACAGCCGCACCGCGCCCGGGTCGGCGCGGCCGACGCCGCGCAGCAGCAGCCCGCTCACCACCGCGTCGGCGCCGTCCCGGTCGCCGCCGGAGAGGTGCACGTGCCCGGCGTCCAGCAGCGGCACCAGCGCCGGGACCGGTTCCGCGCCGGCGATGCGCAGCGCGCCGACGCGTACCGGACCGATCGGCTCCCCGCGCCCGGCCGGCGCCGCCTGCCAGGCCGCCCACTGCGCGGACGCCGCGCCCGGCGCCTCCCGCAGCGCGGCGGTGGC
>NZ_JBFALG010000011.1:0-142173 GCF_040656135.1 Micromonospora sp. NPDC050200 | reverse complement strand
GCCGCGGGGCCCCGCCCCGCGGCGCTCCACGCCGCCGCCCGACCCGGGTGGCGACATGGGTGACCTGCTGGCCGGCCCGGCGGACGCGTCCGCCGGGCTGGCCGTGTACGGCGCGGACGCGGTCGACCGGTCCGCGCCCGCGTCGGTGCGGGACGCGCTCGTCGGCCGGGACGTCCCGGCGCGGCTGGCCGCCGCGGACCCCGGACTCTGGGGGCCCGGCGTCGAGGAGGAGGCGAAGACCCGCCTCGGCTGGCTGGACACCCACCTCCGCAGCCGGGAGCTGCTCCCCCAGCTCGCCGAGCTGGCGGCGGAGCTGGCCGACCTGGACCACGTGGTGCTCGCCGGGATGGGCGGGTCCTCGCTTGCCGCCGAGACCATCACGCGCACCCTGGGTCGGCCGCTGACCGTGCTCGACACCACCGACCCGGGGCGGGTCCGGGCGGCGCTGGCCGACCGGCTGGAGCGCACGGTGGTCGTGGTGGCCAGCAAGTCCGGCACGACGGTGGAGACCGACAGCCACCGCCGGGCGTACTGGCAGGCCTTCCTGGACGCCGGGATGACCGAGGCCGAGGCGGCCCGGCACTTCGTGGTGGTGACCGACCCGGGCTCTCCGCTGGAGGCCACCGCCGACGAGATGGGCGTGGTGGTGCTGCCGGCCGACCCCGGGGTGGGCGGGCGGTACTCGGCGCTGACCGCGTTCGGCCTGGTCCCCGCCGCGCTGGCCGGGGTGGAGGTCACCGAGCTGCTGGACGACGCCGAGGCGTTGTCGGCCGCGCTGGGCCGGGACCGGGACAACCCGGGCCTGGCGCTCGGGGCGGCGCTGGGCGCGGCGGCCACCACCGGCCGGGACAAGGTCGCCCTGGTCCCGGACGGCACCGGCCTGGACGGCCTGGGCGACTGGGTCGAGCAACTGCTCGCCGAGTCGACCGGCAAGGCCGGGCTCGGGATCCTGCCGGTGGTGGTCGAGTCACCCCGGGCGCCCGGGGCCACCGGGCCGGACGTGCTGACCGTCAGCCACGGCGGCGCGCTGGCCGCGGGGGACGTCCCCGGCGGCGGCTGCGACCCCGACCTGGCGGTGAACGGCCCACTCGGCGCCCAGTTCCTGACCTGGGAGTACGCGACCACGGTCGCGGCGGTGGTGCTCGGCGTCGACCCGTTCGACCAGCCGGACGTCGCCGCGAGCAAGGACCACACCCGGCGGATCCTGGCCTCCGGGCCGCCGGCGCAGTCGCCCTCGTCCACCGAGGGCGCCATCGAGGTGTACGCCCCACCGGGCGCCCCCGCCGACCTCGCCGGCGCGCTGCGCCACCTGGTCGACGGAGTGGGCGACGCGGGCTACCTCGCCGTGACCGCGTACCTGGATCGGGTCGCCGACGCGGACGCGGCGCGGCTGCGACCGCTGCTCGCCGAGGCCGCCGGCCGACCGGTCACCTTCGGGTGGGGGCCCCGGTACCTGCACTCCACCGGGCAGTACCACAAGGGCGGACCGCCGGTCGGCAGCTGTCTTCAGCTCACCGGCGCGGTGGACGTTGATCTGCCGGTGCCGGGTCGGCCGTACTCCTTCGGGGAGCTGCAGGCGGCGCAGGCCGCCGGCGACCGGCAGGCGCTGGCCGACCGGGGCCGACCCGTGCTGCGGCTGCACCTGACCGACAGGTCGGCGGGCTTGGCCCAGCTGCTGGATGCGATCGGACGATGGCGGGCGTGACGATGGACGACATGGACCAGACGGAGCGAGGAGGCGGCGTGAACCCGCTGCGCGACGTGCAGGACCGGCGACTGCCCCGGATCCCGGAGCCCTGCGCTCTGGTGATCTTCGGGGTGACCGGTGACCTGGCGCGCAAGAAGCTGCTGCCAGCGGTCTACGACCTGGCCAACCGGGGGCTGCTGCCGCCCGGATTCATGGTGCTGGGCTTCGCCCGGCGCGACTGGGGCGACGGCGACTTCGAGTCGCTCGCCTACGAGGCGGCCAAGAAGCACGCCCGGACACCGTGGCGCGAGGAGGTCTGGTCGCGGCTCGCCGGCAACATCAAGTTCGTCGGCGGCTCGTTCGACGACGACGCCGCCTTCGACCACCTGGCCACCACCCTGGACGAGCTGCGCGACACCCACGGCATCCACGGCAACGCCGCGTTCTACTTCTCCATCCCCCCGGCCGCCTTCCCGGTGGTGCTCAAGCAGCTGGCCCGCACCGGGTTGGCCGACAACGCCAAGTCCGGCGGGTGGCGCCGGGTGGTGGTGGAGAAGCCGTTCGGGCACGACCTGCCGTCGGCCAAGTCGCTCAACGACCTGGTCGACGACGTCTTCACCAGTCAGGACGTCTTCCGGATCGACCACTACCTGGGCAAGGAGACCGTCCAGAACATCCTCGCCCTGCGGTTCGCCAACAACCTGTTCGAGCCGTTGTGGAACTCCAAGTACGTCGACTCGGTGCAGATCACCATGGCCGAGGACGTCGGCATCGGCACCCGGGCCGCCTTCTACGACTCCGTCGGCACCGCCCGCGACGTGCTCCAGAACCACCTGCTTCAGCTCCTCGCCCTGGTGGCGATGGAGGAGCCGACCAGCTTCGACGCCGACGAGATCCGGACCGAGAAGCTCAAGGTGCTCAAGGCGATCACCCTGCCGAAGGACATCGCGCGGGACACCGTGCGCGGCCAGTACCTGCCCGGCTGGGTGGGCGGCGAGCGGGCGGTCGGCTACCTGGAGGAGAAGGGGGTCCCACCGGACTCCACCACCGAGACGTACGTCGCCGTGGAGCTGGGCATCCAGAACCGCCGCTGGGCGGGGGTGCCGTTCTACATCCGGGCCGGCAAGCGGCTGCCCCGCCGGGTCACCGAGGTGGCGGTCATGTTCAAGAAGGCGCCGCACCTGCCGTTCAACCCGGCCGACATGGAGTCGCTCGGCCCCAACCAGCTGGTCATCCGGGTGCAGCCGGACGAGGGCGTGGTGCTGAAGTTCGGCTCCAAGGTGCCGGGCACCACCATGGAGGTCCGCGACATCGCGATGGACTTCCAGTACGGCGAGGCGTTCACCGAGTCCAGCCCCGAGGCGTACGAGCGGCTGGTGCTGGACGTGCTCATCGGCGACCGGACGCTCTTCCCGGACGCCGCCGAGGTGGAGCAGAGCTGGCAGGTGGTGGACCCGCTGGAGCACGCCTGGACGGGCACGAAGCCGGAGCCGTACCGGGCCGGCGAGTGGGGGCCCCGGGCGGCCGACGAGATGCTGGCGCGCGAGGGCCGCGCCTGGCGGCGGGCATGAGCGGGCGCATCAGCGGGCACAGCGGCGTGCGCGGGCACAGCGAGCGGACCGGGAGGCTCCAGTGATCGGCCTGTGGGACACCACCGGTAACGAGGTGGTCAAGGCACTCGCCGCCGAGCGGCGCAGCGCGGGCGGGGTGGCCAGCGGCATGGCGCTGACCCTGATCGTGGTGGTGGACGAGAAGCGGGTCCGCGAGGCGGAGGCGGCGGCGACCATAGCCGCTGCCGCCCATCCGTGCCGGCTGCTGGTGGTCGTCCGCACCGACCTGGAACGGGAACGCAACCGGCTCGACGCGGAGATCGTCGTCGGCGGGCGGCTCGGCCCGTGCGAGGCGGTGGTGACCCGGATGTACGGGCGGCTGGCCCTGCACGCGGAGTCCGTGGTGATGCCGCTGCTGGTGCCGGACGTCCCGGTGGTGACCTGGTGGCACGGTGAGCCGCCGGCCGAGGTCGCCACCGACTTCCTCGGCGTGGTCGCCGACCGGCGGATCACCGACGCCGCGCAGGCGGCCGACCCGATCGAGGCGCTGCGCCAGCGGGCCCGGGACTACGCCTCGGGCGACACCGACCTGGCGTGGACCCGGATCACCCCGTGGCGGACCCTGGTCGCCGGGGCGTTCGACACCATCGAGGCCCGGGTCACCGAGGCGACGGTGGTGGCGCCGCGCACCGACCCGACCGCGGCGCTGATGCGCGGCTGGCTGGCCGCCCGGCTCGGCATCGAGCCGGTGTGGACGCACACCGACGAGTACCCGCGCATGCGTGAGGTGCAGCTGCGCTGCGCCAACGGCGACGAGTTGACGCTCACCCGCGACGACAGCGTGGCGGCGTTCCGGCGGACCGGTCAGGCGGACCGGACACTGCCGCTGGTGCGCCGCCCGCTCGGCGACGAGCTGGCCGAGGAACTGCGCCGGCTCGACGCCGACCAGGTGTACGCCGAGGCGCTGGGTGCGGCGGCCGGCATCTCCGGCCTGGACCAGCGGCCCGCCGGGCGGGTGCACGTCTGGAAGGACCCGGCCACCGCGCAGCGGGCCGAGGCCGGGGTCACCGCCCACGCCGGCACCAGCGCGACCCCCTGACCGCTTCCCCGGCCGGGCCGGCACGGCTCGCCCGGGGGCGCGGGAGGGCGCGACGGACGGGCCGACCGGCCCCCGGGCACGACGAACACGGACCGCGTGAGAGCGGTCGGGAGACGAATGCACAACATGGGTGAGGCGAGTGTCGCCGTACACGCCGACGCCGATCTGCTGGCGCAGGCGGTGGCGGCCCGGCTGGTGGTGAAGCTGCTCGACGCGCAGGCGGACCGGGGCCAGGCCTCGGTGGTGCTGACCGGCGGGCGGATCGCCGCGGCGGTGTACCGGGCGGTGGCCGCGCTGCCGGCCCGGGACGCGGTCGACTGGTCCCGGGTCGACGTCTGGTGGGGCGACGAGCGTTTCCTGCCCGCCGGCGACCCGGAGCGCAACGAGACGCAGGCCCGGGCGGCACTGCTGGACGCGGTACCGCTGGACCCGGCGCGGGTGCACCCCATGCCGGCCTCCGACGGCCCGCTGGGCGCCGACCCGGAGGCCGCGGCCGCCGCGTACGCCGAGGAACTGGCCCGGGCCGCCCGGCCCGGCCACGCCGCGCTCCCCCACCTCGACGTGCTGATGCTCGGCGTCGGCGAGGACGGGCACGTGGCGTCGGTCTTCCCCGAGCACCCGGTGCACTACGACAAACGGCCGGTGAGCGCGGTGCGGGGCAGCCCGAAGCCGCCGCCGCTGCGGACCACGCTCACCCTGCCGGCGATCAACACCGCCGAGGAGGTCTGGCTGGTGGCCAGCGGCGCCGACAAGGCCCGGGCGGTCGGCATGGCGCTGGCCGGGGCGGGCCCGGTGCAACTGCCGGCGGCGGGCGTGCAGGGCGTCGCGCGTACCCTCTGGCTGCTGGACCGGTCGGCGGCGGCCGACGTGCCGCCCCGGCTGCGCAGCCTGCGCTGAGCGACGACGGTGAGGAGCCCCGGCCCCCGGTGGGGGTCGGGGCTCCGGCGCGTCACTCCCGGCCGCGGCGGCGGCGCAGCGCGGCGAGGGCCTCGGCCAGGATGGCCTCCCCCTCCTCCGCGCTGCGTCGCTCCTTCACGTACGCCAGGTGGGTCTTGTATGGCTCGGGACGGGCCCGCCCGGGCGGGTTCTCGGCGTCCCGGCCGGCGGGCAGCCCACAGCGGGGGCAGTCCCAGAGCGGGGGCGCCTCGGCGTCCACCGCCATCCTGATCTCGGTGGCGTGTCCGTTGCGGCACCAGTAGCTCACCGCCCGGCGGGGTGCGGGCTCGTAGCGCTCGGCGGGGCGTTCCGGGGCGGACCCGATCCGTGAGCCACGGATGACGTTGCCACTGGGCACGGCTGCTCGCTCCTGTCGTCGGAGGGGACCGCCGGCCGGGAGGGCGGGCGGCGGCGACGCGGGGCACAACGAACTGCGCGCGGTCCGTGACGGACCGCGCGCAGATTGTACGCCGAGACTCCGACGGACTCAGGCCCCGCTGCTGAGCTGCAGCTTGAGCCAGAGGCCGAGCCCCACGATGCAGGCGAACCAGACGATGCTCACCAGGACGGTGTAGCGGTCCAGGTTCTTCTCGGCGACGGACGAGCCGGCCAGGCTGGAGCTGACGCCGCCGCCGAACATGCTCGACAGTCCGCCGCCCTTACCGCGGTGCAGCAGGATCAGCAGGGTGAGCAGGATGCTCGTGATGACCAGCAACACGATCAACGTGTATGCGAACCAGATCGGCATGGCTGGGGTCAGTCCTCTCGTTACGATCCTCGCCCGGACAGATCGGGCACGGTGGCACCGACCGGTGGACGGGCGGAGTCAAGGATAGCGAGCGATCAGCGGGCGGTGTGCTCCGGGAACCGGCAGATCTTCGCGAACTCCTCGGCGTCCAGGCTGGCGCCGCCGATCAAGGCCCCGTCCACGTCCGGCTGGGTCATGATCGAGGCCACGTTCGAGGACTTGACCGACCCGCCGTAGAGGATCCGGACCTGGTCCGCCGTGCCCTGGTCGAAGGTCTCGACCAGCCGCTTGCGTACCTCGCCGCAGACCTCCTGGGCGTCCTCCGGCGTCGCCGTCTTGCCGGTGCCGATCGCCCAGACCGGCTCGTACGCCACGACGACCTTGGCCACCTGCTCGGCGGTGAGCCCCTGCAGGGCGGCGTCGAGCTGGTCGCAGCAGTGCGGCACGTGCCGCAGCTGCTCCCGGATCTCCAGGCCCTCGCCGATGCAGAGGATCGGGGTGAGCCCGTTGGCCAGCGCCGCGGCCACCTTGGCGTTGACGATCGCGTCGTCCTCGTAGTGGTAGGCACGCCGCTCGGAGTGCCCGACCACCACGTAGGTGCAGCCCAGCTTGGCCAGCATCGGCCCGGCGACGTCCCCGGTGTAGGCGCCGGACTGGTACGGCGACAGGTCCTGCGCGCCGTAGCCGATCAGCAGCTTGTCGCCGTCCACCGCGGTCTGCACGGTACGCAGGTCGGTGAAGGGCGGCAGGACCACCGTCTCGACGTCGGTGAGCTGCTTCTCGGTCAGGCTCGCGGCCAGCTTCTGCACCAGCAGGTTGGCTTCGAGGTGGTTCAGGTTCATCTTCCAGTTGCCGGCCATCAACGGCCGGCGGGTGACGCTCGCCATCAGTTCTCCAGGGCAGCGATGCCGGGGAGGGTCTGACCCTCCAGGTATTCCAGGGAGGCGCCGCCACCGGTGGAGATGTGGCTGAAGGCGGACTCGTCCAGCCCGAGGGCACGGACGGCCGCCGCCGAGTCACCGCCACCGACCACGGTGAACGCGTCGGCCTTGGTGATCGCCTCGGCGACCCCGCGGGTGCCGTTGGCGAACGCCGCCATCTCGAACACGCCCATCGGGCCGTTCCAGAAGATCGTCTTCGCCTGGGACAGCGCGGCGGCGAAGCCGGCGACCGTCTCCGGGCCGATGTCCAGCCCGACCCGGTGGCTCGGGATACCGCCCACGGGCACGGTGTCGTGCGCGGCGTCCGGCGCGAACGCGTCCGCGGCCACCACGTCGACCGGGAGCATGATCTTGCCCCCGGAGCGTTCCAGCAGGTTGCCGCAGGTCTCGACCATCTCCTCCTCCAGCAGCGAGCTGCCCACCTCGTGGCCCTGCGCCTTGAGGAAGGTGAAGCACATCCCGCCGCCGATGAGCAGCCGGTCGACCTTCGGCAGCAGCGCCTCGATGACCGCCAGCTTGTCGGAGACCTTGGACCCGCCGAGCACCACCACGTACGGGCGCTCCGGGTCGCTGGTCAGCTTGGACAGCACCTCCACCTCGCGCAGCACCAGCCGGCCGGCGACGTGCGGCAGCCGGGCCGGCACGTCGTACACGCTGGCGTGCTTGCGGTGCACCGCGCCGAACGCGTCGTCGACGTACGCCTCGCCGAAGGCGGCGAGCTGGTCGGCGAACGCGTCCCGCTCGGCGTCGTCCTTGCTGGTCTCACCGGCGTTGAAGCGCAGGTTCTCCAGCACGGCGACCTGGCCGTCGGCCAGCGCCTCCACGGTGGACCGGGCCGAGTCGCCCACGGTGTCGGACGCGAAGTGCACCGGCGCGCCGAGCAGCTCGCCGAGGCGACCGGCGACCGGGCGGAGGCTGAACTGCGGGTCCGGCGCGCCCTTCGGGCGACCCAGGTGCGAGCAGACGACCACCTTGGCGCCGGCGGAGACCAGCGCGCCCAGGGTCGGCAGAACGGCCCGGATCCGGCCGTCGTCCGCGATCCTCACTCGGTCCGGAGTGCCGCCTCGCGGCGCGGAGGCCGATTTATGATCGCCGATGTCCCCGGTCTGCTTGTCGAGCGGGACGTTCAGGTCGGCGCGCACCAGCACGCGCCGACCCGACACCCCCTCGGCGAGCAGGTCGTCGAGGTTGCGGATGCTCACAGCGAGGAACCCACCAGCTTGACCAGGTCGACGAGGCGGTTGGAGTAGCCCCACTCGTTGTCGTACCAGCCGACGACCTTGACCTGGTTGCCGACGACCTTGGTCAGCGGCGCGTCGAAGATGCAGGACGCCGGGTCGGTGACGATGTCCGAGGAGACGATCGGGTCCTCGTTGTAGACCAGGATGCCCTTGAGCGGGCCGTCGGCGGCGGCCTTCATCGCGGCGTTGACCTCGTCCACGCTGGTCTCCCGGCCGACGTTGACGGTCAGGTCGGTGGTGGAGCCGGTCGGGATCGGCACCCGCAGGGCGTAGCCGTCCAGCTTGCCCTTCAGCTCCGGCAGCACCAGTCCGATCGCCTTGGCGGCGCCGGTCGAGGTCGGGACGATGTTCAGCGCGGCGGCGCGGGCCCGGCGCAGGTCCTTGTGCGGCGCGTCCTGCAGGTTCTGGTCCTGGGTGTACGCGTGGATGGTCGTCATCAGACCCTGCTGGATGCCGAACGTGTCCTGCAGGACCTTCGCCATCGGGGCGAGGCAGTTGGTGGTGCAGGACGCGTTGGAGATGATGTTGTGCTTGGCCGGGTCGTACTGGTCGTGGTTGACGCCCATCACGACCGTGACGTCCTCGTTCTTCGCCGGGGCGGAGATGATGACCTTCTTGGCCCCACCGTCGATGTGCGCCTTCGCCTTGGTGGCGTCGGTGAAGAAGCCGGTGGACTCGACGACGACGTCCACGCCGACCTCGCTCCACGGCAGCTTCACCGGGTCCTTCTCCTCGAAGACCTTGATGGTCTTGCCACCCACGGTGATCTCGTCGGCGGTGGCCTTCACCTCGTACGGGAGGCGACCCAGGATGCTGTCGTACTTGAGCAGGTGGGCGAGCGTCGCGTTGTCGGTCAGGTCGTTGACCGCCACCACCTCGACGTCAGCGCCGGACGCCAGCACTGCCCGGAAGAAGTTACGGCCGATCCGGCCGAAGCCGTTGATGCCAACCCGGATGGTCACAGGTCCCATCTCCTCGCGTTCTGGTCCGCCGGCGTCAGACCCGGGCCGGCGGAGGTGTGTGCGCCGACCGTTGGAGCCGGCCGTTGACGGTTCATCTCGGCCACCCCGCCGCGGTCTTGAGAAGACCTGACCGCCCGAGGCGGTGAGCACGGCGAGGAGTGCCTGTGCCGGCCCCCTTGCCGTACGTAGCGACCTTATCCGAGCGTGCGGCGTCACGCTGCGGCGGGTCGTGATCCCGCTCGCACCGTCCCGCCCCACCGTCCTATCAGACCACGAGCATGTCGGGCGTGACGGCAGCTTCCGTATCCGGGATGCCCAGGTCGCGAGCCCGCTTGTCGGCCAGCGCCAGCAGCCGGCGGATCCGGCCGGCGATGGCGTCCTTGGTCAGCGGCGGGTCGGCCAGCGCGCCCAGCTCCTCCAGCGAGGCCTGCCGGTGCTCCAGCCGCAGCCGCCCGGCCGAGGTCAGGTGGTTGGGAGCGTCCTCGGCCAGGATCTCCAGCGCCCGGGTCACCCGGGCGGCGGCGGCCACCGCGGCGCGGGCCGAGCGGCGCAGGTTGGCGTCGTCGAAGTTGGCCAGCCGGTTGGCGGTGGCCCGGACCTCGCGGCGGACCCGGCGCTCCTCCCAGGCCAGCACGCTGGAGTGCGCGCCGATCCGGGTGAGCAGCGCGGCGATCGCGTCGCCGTCCTTGACCACCACCCGGTCCACCCCGCGCACCTCGCGGTTCTTGGCGGTGATGCCGATCCGGCGGGCCGCGCCGACCAGGGCCAGCGCGGACTCCGGCCCCGGGCAGGTGATCTCCAGCGCGCTGGAGCGGCCCGGCTCGGTCAGCGAGCCGTGCGCCATGAAGGCGCCCCGCCAGGCGGAGACCGCGCAGCACACGTTCGCCGCCACCACGTGCGGCGGCAGGCCGCGCACCGGGCGGCCGCGCACGTCGAGCAGGCCGGTCTGCCGGGCCAGGGCCTCGCCGTCCTTGACCACCCGGACGATGAAGTGGCTGCCCTTGCGCAACCCGCCGGAGGCCAGCACATGGATCTCGCTGGGGTAGCCGTACACCTCGGCGATCTCCCGGCGCAGCCGCCGGGCCACCGCCCCGGTGTCCAGCTCGGCCTCCACCACCACGCGACCGGAGACGATGTGCAGCCCGCCGGCGAAGCGCAGCAGCGCGGCCATCTCCGCCCGCCGGCAGCAGGGCTTGGGCACGTCGACCCGACTCAGCTCGTCCTTGACCGCGGCCGTCATCGCCATTCTGCGCCCCTCCACGGACCGGTACCGGCGTGTCGCCGGTGATTACGTACGTGCTTAACGATCGGCGCCCAGGACAGGCACCAACGCGGCGCCCAGGGCTGCCGGATCATGACGGGGAGAGCCGTCGATGACGGCGACGGGGGCGAGGACCAGCCGGGCACCCAGCGATTCTGCCGCACGTCCGGCCGGTTCGGGGTCACCCACCGCCTTGGAGTCGGCCAGCACGAAGTCCACCGTGAGCTGCGGAAGGTACGAGCGCAGGGCGGCCAGGTGGTCGGCGACGGAGAGACCGAGGGTCTCCTTTTCGGCCGCCAGGTTGAGGGTGACCAGCCGTCGGGCCGGGCTCGCCACGATCGCGGCGGCCAGGCCCGGCACCAGCAGGTGCGGCAGCACGCTGGTGTACCAGCTGCCCGGCCCGAAGATCAGCCAGTCGGCCTCGCCCACCGCGGCGACCGCCTCCGCGCAGGCGGCCGGGGCGGTCGGGGTGAGCCGCAGCGACTCCACCCGGCCGGTGGTCACCGCGACCTGGTGCTGGCCGCGCACCGTGCGGACCTCGTCGGGGTGCCGCGGGTCGGCGCCGCGCACCCGCGCCTCGATGCCCACCGGCTGGCGGGACATCGGCAGCACCCGGCCCACCGCGCCGAGCATCGCCCCGGCGTGTTCCAACGCGGCCACCGGATCGCCGAGCTGCTCCATCAGGCCGCAGAGCACCAGGTTGCCCACCGCGTGCCCGGCCAGCCCGTCGCCGGAGTCGCCGGCGAACCGGTGCTGGAAGAGCCCGGCGCTGCGGCGGGTGGCCGGGTGGTCGCCGGCCAGCGCGACGAGGGCCTGCCGCAGGTCGCCCGGGGGCAGCCCGCCACGCTCGGCGCGCAACCGGCCGCTGGAGCCGCCGTCGTCGCCGACGGTGACCACCGCCGTGATGTCCAGGTCGAGGTCGCCGACGCAGTGCCGCAGCGCGCGCAGCGAGACGGAGAGCCCGTGCCCCCCGCCGAAGGCGACCACCTTCGTCGCCGTCATTCCCGCCCCAGGTCCCGGTGCTGGGCGTTGGCGGCCAGGCCCGACTGGCGCAGCCGGCCGGCCAGTTCCTCGGCGATGGCCACGCTGCGGTGCTTGCCGCCGGTGCAGCCGACCGCCACGGTCAGGTAGCGCTTGCCCTCCCGCTCGAAACCGGTGGTGGTGGCGTTGACCAGGTCGGCGTACGCGGCGACGAAGCCGTCCGCGCCCTCCTGGCCCAGCACGTACGCGCTGACCGCCTCCTCCCGCCCGGTGTGCTCGCGCAGCTCCGGCACCCAGTACGGGTTGGGCAGGAACCGGGCGTCGAGCACGAAGTCGGCGTCCGGCGGCAGGCCGTACTTGAAGCCGAAGGAGAGCACGGTGACCCGCAGCCGGCGGGCGTCCTCGCCGCCGAAGAGCTCCTCGATGCGGCGCCGCAGCTGGTTGACGTTCAGGTGGCTGGTGTCGATGATCACGTCGGCCTGGTCGCGGGCCTCCTCCAGCAGGCCGCGCTCCACGGCGATGCCGTCGGCCAGCCGCCCCTCGCCCTGCAGCGGGTGCGAGCGCCGGACGCTCTCGAACCGGCGGATCAGCACCTCGTCGTCGGCGTCGACGAAGACCACCCGGGGCGAGAAGCCACGGTCCTTGAGTTCGCGGATCGCCCCGGCGAGGTCGGTGGAGAAGGCGCGCGAGCGCACGTCCAGCACCATCGCGGTACGCCGGGCCGCGCCGCCGGCCTTGACCGCCAGCTCGGCCATGTCCAGCATCAGCGCCTGGGGCAGGTTGTCCACCACGTAGTAGCCGACGTTCTCCAGCGCCCGGGCGACCGTGCTGCGACCGCCCCCGGACAGCCCGGTGACCACCACCAGCGTGGTCTCCGCCTCCGCCGTCGCCGCGCCGCCGTCCGGGGTGTACCCGTCGGCTGTCCGCACCTCGCTCACCCGCTACCCCCCAGCCGTGCCGCGTCCGGTTCGTCCCGGACCCGCATGGTCGATCAGCGACTCTATCCCGCCGGGCGGCGTCGATCGGTTCCCGCCCGTCCGACCGGTGTCGGTGTCGACACACCCGGCCTGGAAGGAAAACCGGCCCCGGCCGACCCGGTATTCCCGCCCCGGGCCGGCGGCGACCGGTTGTCGGCGCGGGCTCGTAGACTCCGCGAATGACCTCCCCCACCGACCTGCGCACCGAGGACGCGCTGCGGGTGCTCCGCCGGGTCTTCGGCTACGACGCCTTCCGCGGCTTCCAGCGGGAGGTCATCGACCACGTGGTGGCCGGCGGCGACGCGCTGGTGCTGATGCCCACCGGCGGCGGCAAGTCGCTGTGCTACCAGATCCCCGCCCTGGTCCGCGACGGCGTGGCGGTGGTCGTCTCCCCGCTGATCGCGCTGATGCAGGACCAGGTCGACGCGCTGACCGCAGTCGGCGTCCGGGCCGGGTTCCTCAACTCGACGCAGGACCTCCAGGCCCGCCGCCAGGTCGAGAAGGCCTTCCTCGCGGGCGAGCTGGACCTGCTCTACCTCGCCCCGGAGGCGCTGGGCTCCCGGGCCACCCTCGGCCTGCTCGACCGGGGCCGGATCGCCCTGTTCGCCATCGACGAGGCGCACTGCGTCTCGCAGTGGGGGCACGACTTCCGCCCCGACTACCTCGCCCTGTCGATGCTGCACGAGCGGTGGCCCCAGGTGCCCCGGATCGCGCTCACCGCCACCGCGACCAGCGCCACCCGGGCCGAGATCGCCAGCCGGCTCAAGCTGACCGACGCGCGGCACTTCGTGGCCAGCTTCGACCGGCCCAACATCCAGTACCGCATCGTGCCCAAGAAGGAGCCGCGCCGGCAACTGCTCGCCCTGCTGCGCGACGAGCACCCCGGCGACGCGGGCATCGTCTACTGCCTGTCCCGGGCGTCGGTGGAGAAGACCGCCGAGTTCCTGGTCGCCAACGGGGTCGCCGCGCTGCCCTACCACGCGGGCCTGGACGCGGCCACCCGCGCGACCAACCAGCAGCGCTTCCTGCGCGAGGACGGCCTGGTGATGGTGGCGACCATCGCCTTCGGGATGGGCATCGACAAGCCGGACGTCCGGTTCGTCGCCCACCTCGACCTGCCGAAGTCGGTGGAGGGCTACTACCAGGAGACCGGGCGCGCCGGGCGGGACGGGCTGCCGTCGACCGCCTGGCTGGCGTACGGCCTGCAGGACGTGGTGCAGCAGCGCAAGATGATCGAGACGTCGGAGGGCGACCTCGCGCACCGGCGCAACCTCGCCACCCACCTCGACGCGATGCTGGCCCTCTGCGAGACGGTCCGCTGCCGCCGGGTGCAGCTGCTCGAATACTTCGGCCAGACCGGCACGGCCGGCTGCGGCAACTGCGACACCTGCCTCACCCCGCCCGAGACCTGGGACGGCACGGTGCCGGCGCAGAAGCTGCTCTCCACCGTCTTCCGGCTGGACCGGGAGCGCAACCAGCGCTTCGGCGCGGGGCACTGCGTCGACATCCTGCTCGGCCGGCAGACCGACAAGATCACCCAGTACGGCCACGAGTCGCTGAGCACCTTCGGCATCGGCACCGAGTTGCGGGAGGCCGAGTGGCGCGGGGTGGTCCGGCAACTGCTCGCCGAGGGGCTGCTCGCGGTCGAGGGCGACTACGGCACCCTGGCGCTGACCGAGGCCAGCGCGGAGGTGCTCGGCCGGCGTCGTACGGTCACCATGCGGCGGGAGCCGGAGAGGCCGGCGTCGACCCGGTCGGCGAAGCCGCGCGGCGCGGCGACGGTGGTCGCCGAGCTGGACGCGGCGGCGGGCGCGCTCTTCGAACGGCTGCGCGCCTGGCGGGCGGCGACCGCGAAGGAGCAGGGCGTGCCGGCGTACGTGATCTTCCACGACGCCACGCTGCGGCAGATCGCCACCGAGGCGCCCACCTCGCTGGCCGGGCTCTCCCAGGTCAGCGGCGTCGGCGAGAACAAGCTGGCCAGGTACGGCGAGCAGATCCTCGCCGTCCTCACCGACCGACCCTGACCTACCGCCCTCTCCGCAGCGGGCTCCCGGCGGTTCGGCCCCGGCCGGCTGGACGAATCAGGGCCAGCCCAGGGCGGGCGACACGGGCGAGGCGGACCGGTGCGGACATCAGGGCCGGTCGGCGGGCGAAACACCGCGGTGAGCGCGATACCTCAGCGGCATTTTGATACCTCTGAGGTATCACGCTCGTCAGGACGTGTGCCTCCCCGACGACACGCCGGCCACGCCGGCCCTGGCGTCGATCAAGGCTCACCCGCCGGCCGGTCGGCGGTCACTCGGTGGGCGCGGTCTTCGCCTCGCCGCCGTCGAGCGCGGCGAGAATGGCCTCCGCGGTCCGCTTCCCCACCCCGGGCACCTCGGTGATCTCCTCCACCGTCGCGGTGGAGAGCCGTTTGAGCGAACCGAAGTGCCGCAGCAGCGCCTTTCGGCGTACCTCGCCGAGGCCGGGGACGTTGTCCAGCGCGGACTCGGTCATCCGCTTGGAGCGGCGCTGGCGGTGGAAGGTGATGGCGAAGCGGTGCGCCTCGTCGCGGACCCGTTGCAGCAGGTAGAGCCCCTCGGAGGTGCGCGGGAGGATGACCGGGAACTCGTCGTCGGGCAGCCAGACCTCCTCCAGCCGCTTGGCCAGGCCGCACAGCGCGACGTCGTCGATGCCCAGCTCGGCGAGGGCCTGGGCGGCCGCCGCCACCTGCGGCGCGCCGCCGTCGACCACCACCAGCTGCGGCGGGTACGCGAACCGGCGCGGCCGGCCGGTGGTCGGGTCGATGCCGGGCCGGTCGGGGTCGGCGGCCATCTCCTCGCCGATCTCGCCACTCTCGGCACGGGCGTCGAGGTAGCGGGCGAAGCGGCGGCGCAGCACCTCGGACATCGCGGAGAGGTCGTCGGTGGCGCCCCGGACGATGAAGCGGCGGTATTCGCTCTTGCGAGGCAGCCCGTCCTCGAAGACGACCATGCTGGCCACCACGTCGGTGCCCTGGATCTGGGAGACGTCGAAGCATTCGATGCGCAGCGGGGACGTCCGCATGCCGAGCGCCTCGCTGATCTCGTCGAGCGCCCTGCCGCGGGTGGTGAGGTCGCCGGCGCGGCGCAGCTTGTGCCGGGCGAGCGCGTCCTTCGCGTTGCGCTCCACCGTCTCCAGCAGCGACCTCTTGTCACCGCGCTGCGGCACCCGCAGCGACACCCGGCTGCCCCGGTGGTGGGACAGCCAGTCGGCGAGCGCGTCGGCGTCGGCCGGCAGCTCGGGGACCAGCAGCTCGCGGGGCACGTCCGCCTCGCCCTGCTCGGCGCCGTAGACCTGGGTGCAGAAGTGGTGCACCAGGTCGCCGGTGCTCAGCTCCTCGGTCTTCTCCACCACCCAGCCGCGCTGGCCGCGCACCCGGCCGTCGCGGACGTGGAAGACCTGCACGGCGGCTTCCAGCGGGTCGTCGGCGAAGGCGACCACGTCGGCGTCGGTGCCGTCGCCGAGCACCACGGTCTGCTTCTCCATCGCCCGGCGCAGCGCGGCGACGTCGTCGCGGAGCCGGGCGGCCCGCTCGAACTCCAGTTGCTCGCTGGCCTCGGTCATCTCCCGTTCCAGCTTGCGCACCATGGTGTCGGTGCGGCCGGCCATGAAGTCGCAGAAGCCGTCGACGATGTCCCGGTGCTCGTCGGCGGAGACGCTGCCGACGCAGGGCGCGGAGCACTTGCCGATGTAGCCCAGCAGGCAGGGCCGGCCCACCTGGCCGGCCCGCTTGAACACCCCGGAGGAGCAGGTCCGCGCCGGGAAGACGCGCAGGAGCAGGTCCAGCGTCTCGCGGATCGCCCAGGCGTGCGAGTACGGCCCGAAGTAGCGCACCCCCTTGCGCTTGGCGCCGCGCATCACCTGCAGGCGCGGATACTCCTCGTCGAGGGTGACCGCGAGGTAGGGGTAGGACTTGTCGTCGCGGTAGCGGACGTTGAACCGGGGGTCGTACTGCTTGATCCAGGTGTACTCCTGCTGGAGCGCCTCGACCTCGGTGCCGACGGTGATCCAGTCCACCGACTCGGCGGTGGTGACCATCTGCCGGGTGCGCTCGTGCAGGTTCCAGATGTCGCCGAAGTAGGAGTTGAGCCGGCTGCGCAGGTTCTTCGCCTTGCCGACGTAGATCACCCGGCCGGTGCCGTCGCGAAACCGGTAGACCCCCGGCGACTCCGGGATGGTGCCGGGCGCGGGACGGTAGGTCGAGGGGTCAGCCACCCGTCAAGCCTAATCCGCACCCCCGACACGCTCCCCGCCCCGCGGGCCGCCACCCCGCTCCCCCGCCCCCAGCGGCGACCATGAGGTCGACGGCGACCTCATGGTCGCCGGAGTTTCCCGCGTCGGGGCGGGACGGCGGTTCAGGCCAGGCTGATCTGGTCGCCCTGGACCTTGAGCTGCTTCGGGGCGAGAGGTCTGGTCGCTGGGCCCTGCTTGACCGAGCCGTCGGTGATGGAGAACCTGCTGTTGTGGCAGGTGCAGTTGATGGTGCCGCCGTCGACGTTCGACACCGGGCAGCCCTGGTGGGTGCAGATCGGGTCGAAGCCCTTGAACTGGCCCGCCTCCGGCTGGGTGATCACCACACCCTCGGCAGCGAGGACCCGCCCTCCGCCGACCGGGATGTCGCTGGTCGTCGCCAGCGAGGACGCGCCGTGCCGGTCGCCGCCCCCCGCGTCGCCGGCGGTGGCGCCCGGTCCGCCGCTGGTCGGCGCGGCCCCCCCGTCCCCGGAGCCGCCGCCCCCGCAGGCGGTCAGGAGGACCGACGCCCCCACCGCGCCGGCGCCCGCGAGCAGGGCCCGCCGCGGCTGCGTACCGGGCCCGGTCAACACCTGGTCGTCACTCATCTCCGGCCTCTCTCTCGACTGCCGCCGCCGGTCGTCGACCTCGCGGCCTCACCCGGGGCACACGCAACACTGTGCCCGACGGTTCAACCCGGTCGCCCCCGGCTCGCCGGAGACACGAGACGGGCGGGCCGGTTTCCCGACCCGCCCGCCGTACCGTCGCTCAGCGCCCGGCCGGCACCTTGCGGGTACGCGACTTGGTGGCGCTGCCGTTTGCCCTGGCCGCCCGGGTGGTGGCCGCCTTGGCCCCCTTGGCCTCGCCGTCGAGCTTGAGCACCTGGCGCAGGAACTGGCCGGTGTGGCTCTCGGCCACCTCGGCGACCTCCTCCGGGGTGCCGGTGGCAAGCACCGTGCCGCCGCGGTGGCCACCCTCCGGACCCATGTCGATCAGCCAGTCGGCGGTCTTGATCACGTCGAGGTTGTGCTCGATGGTGATCACCGTGTTGCCCTTGTCGACCAGGCCTTCCAGCACCATCAGCAGCTTGCGGATGTCCTCGAAGTGCAGGCCGGTGGTCGGCTCGTCGAGCACGTAGACCGTCCGCCCGGTGGAGCGCTTCTGCAGCTCGGAGGCGAGCTTGACCCGCTGCGCCTCGCCGCCGGAGAGCGTCGGCGCGGGCTGGCCGAGCCGGACGTAACCCAGGCCGACGTCGACCAGCGTCTTGAGGTGCCGGTGGATGGCCGGAATGGCGGAGAAGAACTCGGCCGCCTCCTCGATCGGCATCTCCAGTACGTCGGAGACGGTCCTGCCCTTGTAGTGCACCTCCAGGGTCTCCCGGTTGTACCGGGCGCCCTTGCAGACCTCACAGGGGACGTAGACGTCCGGCAGGAAGTTCATCTCGATCTTGATGGTGCCGTCGCCGGAGCACGCCTCGCAGCGGCCGCCCTTGACGTTGAACGAGAACCGGCCGGGGCCGTACCCCCGGACCTTGGCCTCGGTGGTCTCGGCGAAGAGCTTGCGGACATGGTCCCAGACCCCGGTGTAGGTGGCCGGGTTGGAGCGGGGCGTCCGGCCGATCGGCGACTGGTCGACGCCGACGACCTTGTCCACGTGCTCCAGGCCGCCGACCCGGGTGTGCCGACCGGGCACCAGCCGGGCACCGTTGATCTGGTTGGCCAGCACCGCGTAGAGGATGTCGTTGACCAGCGTCGACTTGCCGGAGCCGCTGACCCCGGTGACCGCGATGAGCTGGCCGAGCGGGAAGGCGACGGTGAGGTTGCGCAGGTTGTGCTCCCGCGCCCCGTGCACCACCAGCTCCCGCTCCGGGGTCTGCGGGCGGCGCTGCCGGGGCGTCGGGATCGACCTGCGCCCCGACAGGTACGCGCCGGTCACCGACTCCGGGTTCTCCAGCAGCGCCGGCACCGAGCCGCTGTGCACGATCTCGCCGCCGTGCTCGCCGGCGCCCGGGCCGATGTCGACGATCCAGTCGGCGACCCGGATGGTGTCCTCGTCGTGCTCCACCACGATCAGCGTGTTGCCCAGGCCGCGCAGCCGCAGCAGGGTCTCGATCAGCCGGTGGTTGTCCCGCTGGTGCAGGCCGATGGACGGCTCGTCGAGCACGTAGAGCACGCCGACCAGACCGGAGCCGATCTGGGTGGCGAGCCGGATGCGCTGCGCCTCGCCGCCGGAGAGGGTGCCGGCCGGGCGGTCCAGGGAGAGGTAGTCCAGACCGACGTCGAGCAGGAACCTCAGCCGGGCGTTGATCTCCTTGAGCACCCGCTCGGCGATCATCTTCTGCCGGTCGGTGAGCTCGATGCCGGCGAGCAGCTCGGCCGCCTCCCCCACCGACAGGTTGCAGACCTCGGCGATGCTCCTGCCGGCCAGGGTGACCGCGAGCACCTCGGGCTTGAGCCGGGTGCCGCCGCAGGCCGCGCAGGGCACGTCCCGCATGTAGCCCTCGTACTTCTCCCGGGACCACTCCGACTCGGTGTCGGTGTGCCGGCGCTCGATCCACTGCACCACGCCCTCGAAGCCGGTGTAGTAGGAGCGCTCGCGGCCGTACTTGTTGCGGTAGCGCACGTGCACCTGGTCGTCGGAGCCGTGCAGGATCGTCTTCTGTGCCCGCGACGGCAGCGCCCGCCACGGCGTGTCGATGTCGAAGTGCTGGCTCTCGCCGAGCGCCTCCAGCAGCCGGAGGAAGTATTCCAGGTTGTGCCCGGTGGCCCAGGGCTGGATCGCGCCCTCGCGCAGGGTGCGCTCCGGGTCGGGGACCAGCAGCTCGGGGTCGACCTCCTTCTTGGTGCCCAGGCCGGTGCACTCCGGGCAGGCGCCGTACGGCGCGTTGAAGGAGAAGACCCGGGGCTCCAGGTCCTCGATCGCCAGCGGGTGGTCGTTGGGGCAGGCCAGGTGCTCGGAGTAGCGGCGCTCGCGGTCGGGATCGTCCTCGGCCAGGTCGACGAAGTCGAGCAGCACCAGGCCACCGGAGAGGCCCAGGGCGGCCTCGACCGAGTCGGTCAGTCGCTGCTTGGCGCTCGGCTTGACGCTGAGCCGGTCGATCACCACCTCGATGGTGTGCTTCTCCTGCTTCTTGAGCTTGGGCGGCTCGGTCAGCGGGTGCACCACGCCGTCGACCCGGGCCCGGGCGTAGCCCTTGGCCTGGAGTTCGGCGAAGAGGTCGACGTACTCGCCCTTGCGGCCGCGCACCACCGGGGCGAGCACCATGAACCGGGTGCCCTCGGCCATGGTGAGGACCCGGTCGACGATCTGCTGGGGGCTCTGCCGGGAGATCCGCTCGCCGCAGACCGGGCAGTGCGGCTCGCCGATGCGGGCGAACAGCAGCCGGAGGTAGTCGTAGACCTCGGTGATGGTGCCGACGGTGGAGCGGGGGTTGCGCGAGGTGGACTTCTGGTCGATGGAGACCGCGGGGCTCAGGCCCTCGATGAAGTCGACGTCGGGCTTGTCCATCTGGCCGAGGAACTGCCGGGCGTACGACGACAGCGACTCGACGTACCGGCGCTGGCCCTCGGCGAAGATGGTGTCGAAGGCCAGGCTCGACTTGCCGGAGCCGGAGAGCCCGGTGAAGACGATCAGGGCGTCCCGGGGCAGGTCGAGACTGACGTCACGCAGATTGTGCTCGCGCGCGCCACGGATGATCAGTCGGTCGGCCACGGTGCGGGTACTCCCGGGGTGAAGAAAGTGGGGCGGATCTGTCCGCCCGGAGCGTGGTCTGAGCGGTTTGCGGGCGCAGAAATGACGCCTCGGCAACTCTAACCCCGAGGTACGACAACTTCCCGCGCCCGCACGTTCCCCCAGCTCACGCCGGTCACGCCGGGTCAGCCGCCCCCGAGCGAGCCCACCGGGCGGGCTCAGAATCCGCCGGGCGACGGAGGTGACGTCGGACGCGCCGTCCGCCGCCGGCCGCCCCGCCACCCGCCGCGCCGCTCGGCGGCCAGCCGGGTCTCCCGGCGGCGGCTCTCGTACGCCAGCTCCCGCTGCAACCGGCGCCAGCTCTCCCAGCGCCGCGCGGGCAGCTCCCCGGTCTCCAGCGCCTCCCGCACCGCGCAGCCCGGCTCGGCCTCGTGCGCGCAGTCGCCGTACCGGCAGCCGGTGGCGAGCTCGGCGATGTCGGCGAAGGCCCGGTCCAGCCCGGCGGAGCCGTCCAGCAGGCCCACCGCCCGTACGCCCGGGGTGTCCAGCACCGCGCCGCCGCCGGGGACCGGCACCAGCGCCCGCCAGGTGGTGGTGTGTCGGCCCTTGCCGTCCACCCGGCGGATCGCCTGGGTCGGCATGACCGCGGCCCCGGCCAACGCGTTGACCAGGCTCGACTTGCCGGCCCCCGACGGGCCGAGCAGGCCGAGCGTGAGCCCGGGGGCGACCAGCGGGCGCAGCGGCTCCAGCCCGGTGCCCCGCTCGGCGCTGACCGGCAGCACCGGCACCCCCGGTGCCACGGCGGTGAGCTGCCGGGCGACGGCCGCCGGGTCGGCGGCCAGGTCGACCTTGGTGAGCACGACCACGGGCCGCGCCCCGGACTCGTGGGCCAGGGAGAGCAGCCGCTCGATGCGGGCGACGTCCGGTTCGGGGTGCACCGGCTCGACGACCGCGGCGGCGTCGAGGTTGGCGGCGAGCACCTGCCCGCTGGCGTCCTTGCCGGCGGTCCGCCGGACCAGCGCGGTACGGCGCGGCAGCACCGTCTCGACGGTGACGGGCCCGTCCGGCCAGGTGGCGAGCAGCACCCAGTCGCCGGCGCAGGGCAGGGCGGTCAGGTCCCGGGCCGCGGCGGCGAGCACCGCCGGGCCGAGGCTGGCGCGGACGGGTCCGTCCGCGCAGAACACCGTGCAGACCCCGCGGTCGACCCGGGCCACCCGGCCCGGACGGCGGTCGGGGCGCCGTCGTGCGTACGCCGCCCGGTCGGCGTCGAAGCCGAGGGCGGTCAGATCGATCTTCATGGCATCCTCATCGGAGTCGGAGCTGGTTGTGGCGGTGCACGCGTGCTGCTACCGGCATGATCACCACCTCCGTCCGATGTCCCGGTGCCGCGTTCGAGGCCGACGGTAGGGGGCGCGCCGACGCGCCGAAAGCGATTTCCCCGGCGACGTGCCGGCCCCGTACCGCTAGGGTCGGTGCGTGACCACGGATCCGCTTCTGCTGACCGGCGAGGTGGACGGCGCCACGACCCGGCTCCTGCGCGCCGCCGGTGCTCTCGACGCCGCGGACGTCGCGGCGCCCTCGCTGCTGCCGGGCTGGACCCGCGGGCACGTCCTGGCGCACCTGGCCCGCAACGCCGACGGTTTCGTCAACCTGCTCACCGCCGCCCGCACGGGCGAGCCCGTCCCGATGTACGCCAGCACGGCGGCCCGCGCCGCCGACATCGAGGCCGGCGCCCCCCGCCCGCCGGCAGCCCACCTGGACGACCTGCGCCGCTCCGCCGAGCGCTTCGCCGAGGCGGTCGCGGCCATGCCGGTCGAGGCGTGGTCGGCCACGGTCGAGACCCGGCGCGGCCCGTGGAAGGCCGCCATGCTGGTCTGGGGCCGGCTGCGCGAGATCGAGGTGCACCACGTGGACCTCGACGTGGGCTACCGGCCGGCCGACTGGCCGGCGGCGTTCGCCCACCACCTGCTGCACGAGGTGGTCACCGGGCTGGCCGCCCGCACCGACGTCCCGGCGATGGTGCTGCGTTTCGACGGCAGCCGGCACGAGCTGGTCGTCGGCGAGCCCGCGGGCGCGCCGCTGGTCACCGGCCCGGTCGCCGGGCTGGCCGCCTGGTTGATCGGGCGCAGCCGCGGCGACCTGCTGACCGTCACCCCCGACGGACCCCTGCCGACCCCACCGGAATGGATATAGAACCGCCATGAGCTACACCGGAGACGCCACCGCCGGCGGCCCGCCCGCCTTCCGGGAGCTGGGCCGGCTCACCGTCACGAAGGTGTCGGTGGGCCCGATGGACAACAACGCCTACCTGCTGCGCTGCACGGGCACCGGCGAGCAGGTGCTGATCGACGCGGCCAACGAGGCCCCGCGCCTGCTCGACCTGGTCGGCGACGCCGGGCTGGCCGCGGTGGTCACCACGCACCGGCACATGGACCACTGGGTGGCGCTGGAGGAGGTCGTCGCGAAGACCGGCGCCCGCGCCCTGGTGCACGCCGACGACGCCGACGGCCTGCCGATCGAGGCGGAGCGGCTGGCCGAGGGCGACACCGTGCCGGTCGGCGACTGCGCCCTGGAGGTGATCCACGTCAAGGGGCACACCCCGGGCTCCATCGCGCTGCTCTACCGGGACCCGGCCGGCACCCCGCACCTGTTCACCGGGGACAGCCTCTTCCCGGGCGGGGTCGGCAACACCGACCAGGACCCGGAGCGCTTCGGCCGGCTCATCGACGACGTGGAGCACAAGCTCTTCGACCAGCTTCCGGACGAGACCTGGTTCTACCCGGGGCACGGCAGGGACAGCACCCTCGGCGCGGAGCGCCCGTCGCTGCCGCAGTGGCGTGCCCGCGGCTGGTGAGGTCTTACCCGGTGTCGGTCAGCCCGGCTGGCCGGCGCCGGTCAGGGCCCGCAGCCGGCGCCGGGTGCCCAGCAGCACCACGCCGGCCAGCGCCAGGCCGACCGCCATGGTGACGAGCATCGGGCTGCCCTCCCCCGGCAGCAGCCCGGCCAGCGACCGGGACGCGGTGCCCAGCGCCAGGTAGAGGCCGGCCCAGAGCGCGGCGCCCGCCGTCGCGCAGGCCACGAACCTCCGGTACGACATCCGCAGCCCGCCCGCGGCCAGCGGCAGCAGCGCGTTGAACACCGGCAGGAAGGGCGCGACCAACACCATCCGCCCGCCCCCGGAGCGCAGGATCCCCTCGGCGGCGGCCCAGCGGGCCTCGCCGATCCAGCCGCCGACCCGGCTGTACCGCAGCCGCTCGCCGTACACCCGGCCGGCGAGGAAACTCAGCGACCAGCCGGCGACGCAACCGGCCACCACCGCGGCCACGGTCGCCGCGTCGGTCGCCGGCCGGCCCACCCCCACCGCCGCGAGGACCGCGACATCGCCGGGGACCAGCACCCCGAGCAGCGGTACGGCGTCGGCGAGCATGACCAGGCCCAGCGCCCCCATCAACAGGGTGGTGGGCAGCTCCCCGACCTGGGCCAACGAATCCAGCATGGCCACGACGCTAGGGCCCGGGATGATCTCGCACATCGGGTCTGATCCCCCACCCCGCCCTGAACCCGACTCGGGGTCACCCCTGAGCCGGCCGCCGGGGTCAGCGCGGCCGGAGCACCTGCACCCGGCGTACCGGCGAGTCGACGAAGGGCTCGGTGGTGGGCACCGGGTAGCTGGCGACGACGTCCAGGGCCGCGGACGGCAGGTGCCCCCGGTCGGGGTCGCCGACCAGCACCACCGCCCCGGCGTCGGCGGCCCGGCGCAGAAACGGCAGCACCCGCCCGGCCAGCGCCGCGTCGTAGAGCACGTCGCCGGCGAGCAGCAGGTCCACCCCGGTGCCGTCGCCGTCGAGCAGGTCGCCCTCGCTCGCCGCGACCGCCACCCGGTTGGCCCGGGCGTTGACCGTCACCGCCGCCACCGCGTACGGGTCGATGTCGTTGGCGACGACCTTGCCGGCGCCGGCCAGCGCGGCGGCGATGGCGACCAGTCCGGACCCGGCGGCCAGGTCGAGCACCCGGCGGCCGGCGGCCAGCTCGGGATGGTCGAGCAGGTGGCGGGCGAGCGCCTGCCCGCCGGCCCAGGCCGACGCCCAGTACGGCGGCGGCAGGGTATGGCCGGCCGCCGCCTCCATCCGGGCCCACCAGACGATCGCGTCCTCGGCGAGGTGCAGCCACACCTCCGGCACGAACGGCGTGGGCACCAGCCGCAGCCGGTCGAGCCCGTCGCCCGGAGCGTCGATCTCACGCTCCAGGGCGCTCAACGCCGCCGTGCTGGGTCCGCTCACCGGTCGAGCATGCCGGAGGCAGCTGGAGACCGGGCCGGTTTTCCGTGCGACCCGCCACAAATTCCGGTGGCTGCCTTGCGGCACTTCAGCCAGCGAAGAAGCCTTTCGCCGGTTACCCTCGGGGAGATACAGGGCGATCACCCGCCCTCGCGGGTGCTCACCCGTCTTGAA
This sequence comes from Micromonospora sp. NPDC050200, assembly GCF_040656135.1. Classification (NCBI taxonomy): domain Bacteria; kingdom Bacillati; phylum Actinomycetota; class Actinomycetes; order Micromonosporales; family Micromonosporaceae; genus Micromonospora; species Micromonospora sp. NPDC050200. The sequence goes on along the minus strand of NZ_JBFALG010000011.1, from coordinate 117,395 downwards.
CAGGGAGAGATGCATGGCAACCGGCACGGTCAAGTGGTTCAACTCGGAAAAGGGCTTCGGCTTCATCGAGCAGGACGGCGGAGGCCCGGACGTCTTCGTCCACTACTCGGCCATCGCCTCCAGCGGCTACCGGGAACTGAACGAGGGCCAGAAGGTCGAGTTCGAGGTGACCCAGGGGCAGAAGGGTCCGCAGGCGGACAACGTCCGTCCGCTGTAGTTCCGTGCCGGTGGCGGCGGTCGGGGTCGACCGCCGCCACTGCGCGCTTCAGGCCGATCCGGCCGCCGCAGGCAGATCGCGCCGCCGCCGGATCGGGCCCACCAGCAGGACAAGCGGCGTCACCGCCAGCCAATCGGTCATCACCAGGACGCCCCGGCCCGTAGCCGGCCCCTACCGCTCCGGCGAGCACCACGCCCAGTGGGAATCGCCCCGCAACTGAGCAGCTGCGTGCTGACCGTCACCCGGCCCAGCAGATGGGTCAGGCCACCAGTCGCTTGGCCAGCTCGTCGGCGACCTGCTTGGCGATGGTCGGCGGGATCGCCGCGGCGATCTTCTCCGGGGTGAGACCGGCTAGGACACCCTGCACGATCGCCGTCTCGTCGGTGAAGTCCTTGTTGGCCAGCGCGGTCAGCGCCGTCTGCAGGGCGGTGAGCTGCGCGCCGAGCGACTTCAGGGTGGGGTGCTGGACGACGAAGGACGGGTTCGTGTGGTCCTCGCCCATCGCCATCCGGGTGTAGATCTGGCCGACCGGGTTGCGTCCGTCCAGGACGGTCAGGTTGCGGTGGACGGTCTCCAGCCAGGCGTGCTCTTCGGGGGTCATGTCGTGGTCCTCCAGGAGTCCGATGGTGGTGAGATAGCGCCGAAACAGCGGGGTCTGGTCCCGGTTCGCCTTCGTCGAGTCGCGGAAGAAGCTGAAGTGGGTGTGGTGCAGGTGCGAGTCGTCGCCGCTGCTGCGCTTGCCCAGCCGGTCCCAGCGGCGCACCGTCCGCCCGTCCGGGCTGTAGATGATCTCCCGCAGGTCGCGGCTGTCCGGCGTGTTCGCCACGCACTGGGCGACACACCAGACGGAGAAGGTGCGGAGGTTGTGCGTGCCGCCGCCGGAGCGCACCTGGAAGACGCCGACGTCGAGCGCGGAGGCGTGCAGGGTGAGCCCGGAGGAATCCCGTTTGGACTCCACCACCGAGTAGTCGTTGGTCACCACACGGTCGGAGCCACAGTGGTAGCCGCCGCGGTGCGCCGGGTCGCCGACGATGCCGACCTCACCGGGTTCGAGGTCGGCATCTCGAACCGTGGCGGGGTCGATGTTGAGACTGTCGAGGAGCAAGCGGCGGACGGCCAGCAGATTGGCCGGGGCCGTTGTCATGGGATCCCCTTCCGGAAGGGTCAGGGGCCGGGCACGGCGGTGACACCGCGTGGCGGTGTACGGGTGCGGGCGCGAGCCCGACCACGAGATGCACGGCGTCGGGCGTTGGCTGAACGATAACCGGACGAACAGACAAACGCCCAGCTCAAATGCCCTGTATTCAGATGGATCGAAGCTGTGAGCCGGCTGTGACCAGCCGCCGGAGGACGCCGTACGGCTCTCCCAGCGGGGCGATGCCGGCCGAGGTCCACAGCGGAGAGTGACCACCATGCGGGCGGTGGTCGGGCCACGGTCCGTGCCGGGCAGCTCCACCCGTGAGCGGGTCAGGTCGTCGAGCGGCGGGACGACTCCGCCCGTACGGTGTCCCGGTGCGCCCGCATCGAGACGACCATCGTCGCCATGAAGCGGTGCACCACCGCCAACTCCTCGTCGGTGAAGCGGGCCATCACCTCGTCGGTGCGCCGGCCGAGCGGGCCGAGGAGGCTCATCGCCAGCGCGGCGCCCTGGTCGGCGTAGGTAGGAAGAACCGATCCTGGCCAGCGACTTCACCGTCGTCCTGGGCGTGTTCACCCTGCTGCTGTCCGACGGGCCCCTCGCCGTGGCCTGCGCCACGTGTGTTCTACGCCACGCTCGCCGCGCTCTTCGTCCTCCCCGCGGCGCTGGTGATCTTCGGGCTGGGCTGTTCTGGCCGTTCGTGCCCCGGGCCGGCTGTGAGGCCCGGGAGGGCCGGCAGTGAGGCCCGGGAGGGCCGGCAGTGAGGCCCGGGAGGGCCGGCAGTGAGGCCCGGGAGGGCCGTCTGTGGGGCCACCCGGCGGGCGGCGAACACCCGCGTCCGCCGAGCCGGCCGAGCAGCGCGTCGCCCCTGGCCTGCGGCCCGACCCGGGGCCGGGGGGCCGTACCGGCGGCCGGACCGGAACGCGAGTGTGTCACCGGTCACCGCGTATTGATCATCAGCAGCGGCGCCGGGCCGATCCGCGGCGTGCCCGCGTACGCTAGGAAGCCGACCAGCAACAGGGTCGCCTCGCCCGGCACCAGCAGACCGAAGATCACCGCGGTCTCCCCCGCGACGATGATCGCGGCGATCACATAGATCAGCAGGGACGGCAGGCCCTGCAGCGAGGTCAGCAGGTCATGCATCCGGTCCCCATGAACACCGGGGGCCAGCATGCCAGCCGCTGGAACGGTCGGAACAGCAGTTTCGGCAGAGATCCGGGCCATCCGGGGGTGACCCCGACGCGTGCCCCGGCAACCATGGACAGGAGTATGGAGGGTATGCAGCTTCGCACCGACCTCCGCAACGTCGCCATCATCGCCCACGTCGACCACGGCAAGACGACCTTGGTCGACGCCATGTTGCGGCAGGCCGGCGCCTACGGCGCCCGCGGCGAGGTAACCGAGCGGGTCATGGACTCGATGGACCTCGAACGGGAAAAGGGCATCACCATCCTCGCCAAGAACACCGGCGTGCGGTACATGCCGGCGGACGGCTCCGACCCGGTCACCATCAACATCATCGACACCCCCGGCCACGCCGACTTCGGCGGCGAGGTGGAGCGCGGCCTCACCATGGTCGACGGGGTGGTGCTGCTGGTCGACGCCAGCGAGGGCCCGCTGCCGCAGACCCGCTTCGTGCTCCGCAAGGCGCTCAAGGCGCGCATGCCGATCATCCTCGTGATCAACAAGGTGGACCGTCCGGACGCCCGGATCAAGGAGGTCGTGGACGACACCTACGAGCTCTTCCTCGACCTGGACGCCGACGAGGAGCAGATCGACTTCCCGATCGTCTACGCCTGCGCCCGCGACGGCATCGCCTCGCTGACCCAGCCGGCCGACGGCTCGGTGCCGGACGACAGCACCTCCCTGGAGCCGCTGTTCCGCACCCTGCTGGACACCATCCCGCCGCCCGCGTACGAGGAGGACGCGCCGCTGCAGGCGCACGTCACGAACCTCGACGCCTCCCCGTTCCTCGGCCGGCTGGCGCTGTGCCGGGTCCGGCAGGGCACCATCAGCAAGGGCCAGAGCGTCTCCTGGTGCCGCACCGACGGCAGCACCCAGCGGGTCCGCATCTCCGAGCTGCTGATGACCGAGGGCCTCGAGCGCAAGCCGGCCGACTCGGCCGGACCGGGCGACATCATCGCCGTCGCCGGCATCCCGGAGATCATGATCGGTGAGACGCTGGCCGACGCGGAGAACCCGATCCCGCTGCCGCTGATCACCGTCGACGAGCCGGCCATCTCGATGACCATCGGCACCAACACCTCGCCGCTGGTCGGCCGGGTCAAGGGCGCCAAGGTCACCGCCCGGATGGTCAAGGACCGGCTCGACAAGGAACTGGTCGGCAACGTCTCGCTGCGGGTGCTGCCGACCGAACGGCCGGACGCCTGGGAGGTGCAGGGCCGTGGTGAGCTGGCGCTGGCCATCCTGGTGGAGCAGATGCGCCGGGAGAACTTCGAGCTGACCGTCGGCAAGCCGCAGGTGGTCACCCGGGAGATCAACGGCCGGACCTGCGAGCCGGTGGAGCGGCTGACGATCGACGCCCCGGAGGAGTACCTGGGCGCGATCACCCAGCTGCTGGCCACCCGCAAGGGCCGGATGGAGCAGCTGGTCAACCACGGCACCGGCTGGATCCGGATGGAGTGGCTGGTCCCGGCGCGCGGCCTGATCGGCTTCCGCACCGAGTTCCTGACCGAGACCCGGGGCACCGGCATCCTGCACCACGTCTTCGAGTCGTACGAGCCGTGGTTCGGTGAGCTGCGGACCCGGCAGAACGGTTCGCTGGTCGCCGACCGGGCCGGCGCGGTCACCGCGTTCGCGATGACCAACCTCCAGGAGCGCGGCCAGCTCTTCGTCGAGCCGACCACCGAGGTGTACGAGGGCATGATCGTCGGGGAGAACTCCCGCTCCGACGACATGGACGTCAACATCACCAAGGAGAAGAAGCTCACCAACATGCGGGCCTCGACCTCCGACGAGACCGAGAAGCTGATCCCGCCGCGCAAGCTCTCCCTGGAGCAGGCGCTGGAGTTCTGCCGCGAGGACGAGTGCGTCGAGGTCACCCCGGCCGCGGTGCGGATCCGCAAGGTGGTGCTGGACCAGACGGTGCGCGGCCGGGCCGCCGCCCGCCGCAAGCACGCCGGCTGACCCACCGCACGGCACACCACCGGAGCCCGGACCGCCCCCAGCGGTCCGGGCTCCGCCCGTTCACGCCCCCTCACCTGCCGTCGATCGTGCGGTCGATGACGCCGTCCACCTCATGATCGACCGGGTTTGACGGCGTGCAGGGCGAAGAGATCCGGGATCGGACCGGAGCCGGACTCGGCGGTGCGGGTCAGGGTGAGGCCGGCGGCGGTGACCGCGTTGAGCAGGTCGGCGAGGGGTACGTGCCAGGCGCCGACCCGGGCCCGCACCCCGTGCGCGGACCAGACACGGAAGCTGCGCTCCCGCTCGGCGTAGCCGCCGTCGACGACGATCCGCCCGGGGTCGGACCGGTCGGCGAACGGGCCGATGAAGCACGGGTGCACGCCGACGTGGACGAAGCGACCGCCGGGCGCCAGCACCCGGGCCGCCTCGGCGATCACCGCCGGGTAGTCGGGCACGTCGGTGTGGGCGAGCACGCAGGCCACCGCGGGCAGCGCCGAGTCGGCGACCGGCAGCGCGGCCGCGTCGCCCCGGGCCACGGCCAGCCGCTGGCGGGCGTGCCGGAGCTGCCCGCCGGAGAGGTCGACGCCAACCGGGTCCCAGCCCAGCCGGCGCAGCTCGGCGGCGTGCGCCCCGGTGCCGCAGCACAGGTCGAGGCAGCGGCCGGGGCCGGGGCCGAGCAGGTCGGCGAGCTGCCGGCGGACCCGCGTCATGTAGTCGGCGGCGGTGTCGGAGGCGAACTCTTCATACCAGTCGGCGTGGGCGTCGTACGCGGCAACCGTCATGGCGGCACGTTAGGCGCTCCCGCCCGGGTCGCGCTGTCCCGCGCCGGCCGACGATCGGCTACGGTCACCGGCATGACCTGGGATGATCTCGACGCCCACCTGGACCGGGTGCCCGGCACCGTCTCGGCCTACGTGGGACGGCTGGGCGCGGCCCCGACCTGGACCCGCCAACCCGACGCCACCCACTATGCGGCCAGCACCATGAAGGTCGCCGTGCTGCTCGCGCTGCACCGGGCCGCCGAGGCGGGCGAGCTGGACCTCGACGCGCCGATCCCGGTGGTCAACGAGTTCGACTCGGCACAGCCCGGAGCACCCCGGTTCTCCTGCGCCCAGCACTACGACAACGACGACGCGGTGTGGGACCGAATGGGCGGGACCGCGCCGCTGCGCTGGCTCGCCGACCGGATGATCACCCGGTCCAGCAACCTGGCCACCAACATCGTGCTCGGCCGGGTGGGCCTGCCGGCGGTGGCCCGGGCCTGGGCGCTGGCCGGCGCCCGGCACGGCGTCACCGGCCGGGGCATCGAGGACTTCGCCGCCCGGGACGCCGGGATCACCAACCTGGTCACCGCCGCCGACCTGGCGGCGCTGCTCGGCGGGCTGGTCGCCGGGGCCGCGCGCCCCGGGCCGCTGGCCCCCCGCGCCGCCTGCGCGGCGATGGTGGACGTGCTGCTGGCCCAGGAACACCGCGAGGACCTGGCCGCCGGGCTGCCCGAGGGCACCCGGATCGCACACAAGAACGGCTGGGTACGGGGGGTCCGGCACGGCGCCGGCGTGGTCCTCCCGGAGGACGCCCCGCCGTACGTGATCGTCGTCTGCACCACCACGGGCCTGGCCGACGGCGGCGCGACCGGCGAGGAGGTCGAGGACGACGCCTGCCGGCTGATCGCGCACGTCTCGGCGACGGTCTGGGCGGCCCGGCACGAGCTGACCGGCTGAGCCGGCGCGTCACTCCAGCAGGGTGTCCCGCAGCGCGTCGCGCATCTCGTCGGTGACGCCCAGCCCGTCGCGCAGGTACGCGTCGAACGAGCCGTGCACCCGGCGCACCTCGTCGTACGCGGCGTCCAGGTACTCCGGGCGCACCTCCAGCACCGGGCGGACCGTTTCCGGGTCCAGTGCCGGCTGCCGCCGGACCATCGCCGCCAGCAGCACCTCGCGCAGGCTGACGGTCAGCTCGTTGTGGCACAGGTAGTCGGCCCGGATCGCCGCCGGGTCCACGCCCAGCGCGCTGAGCAGCACCACCGCCAGCCAGCCGGTGCGGTCCTTGCCGGCCGAGCAGTGGAACAGCAGCGGCAGATTGTCCACGCCGGCCGCCAGCCGCACCGCCGTGCCGAACCCCACCCGGGCGGACTCCCCGGTGACGAACCAGCGGTAGATCGCCGCCATCGCCGCCGGCGTACCCTCCCGGGCCAGCTCGTCGTACGCCTCCAGGTCGTGGCCGAGCAGCAGCGCCGAGACGTACGTGAAGACCGGGTGCGCCGGGTCGTGCACCGGCAGGTGCACCACCCGCGGCTCCCCCACCAGCCGGTCCTCCGGGGCGACCGACATCTCGGAGGCGTCCCGCAGGTCCACCACGCAGGCCGGGGCGAGCTTGCCCAGCACCGGCAGGTCGGCGTCGGTGAGCCGGCCCAGCGCCGGGGTGCGGATCAGCCGGCCGGCGCGTACCCGGCGCCCGTCGACGGCCGGTAGCCCGCCGAGGTCACGGGCGTTCGGCGCGCCCACCAGTTCCCAGTCCCGCCTGCCCATCCGGCCCTCCCCCTCAGCTGTCCGTCTGTATAGGGTGCCGCACATGACGATCGCCGCGGTACGCACCCACCGGCTTTCCGCTCCCCTCCACACCCCGTTCGTCACCGCGCTGCGCCGCACCACCACCGTGGACACCCTGGTGGTCGAGGTGATCGACTCGGACGGGCGGTCCGGCTTCGGCGAGGCGCCGCAGGTCTGGCAGGTGACCGGCGCGTCGGTCGCCGGGGCCGAGGCCTGCGTCCGCGACATGCTGGCCCCAGCGGTCGCCGGCCGCGACGCCGACGACCTGGTGGCCCGCTGCGCCGAGGTGCGCACGGCGGTGACCGGGAACGAGTCGGCCAAGGCGGCGCTCGACGTCGCGCTGCACGACCTGGCGGCGCGTCGGCTGGGCGTACCGCTGGCGCGGCTGCTCGGCGGCACCACGCTGCGCGTCCCGACGGACGTCACGCTGGCCGCCGGCGACGCGGTGGAGTTGGCGGCGGCGGCCAGGCAGCGCCGCGCCGAGGGTTTCGACGTGCTCAAGCTCAAGGTCGGCACGGACGCGGCGACCGACCTGGACCGGGTGCGCGCGGTCCGGGCGGCGGTCGGCCCCGGGGCGCGGATCCGGCTGGACGCCAACCAGGGCTGGACGCCGCGCGAGGCGGTGCGGGTGATCCGGGGCATCGCCGACGCCGGGCTCGACGTCGAACTGGTCGAGCAGCCGGTGCCCCGGTGGGACCTCGACGGTCTCGCCTGGGTCAGCGACCGGGTGGAGGTGCCGATCCTGGCCGACGAGTCCGTCTTCGGCGTCCGTGACCTGGTCGAGGTGATCCGCCGCCGGGCGGCCGACATGGTCAACGTCAAGCTGGCCAAGTGCGGGGGCCTGCACACCGCCCGCACCCTGCTCGACCTGGCCCGCGCCCACGACATGGGCACCATCGTCGGCTCCATGATGGAGAGCGCGATCGGCGTCGGGGCGGCCGCCAGCCTGGTCGCCGCGTACCGCACCACCGCCGTCTCCGACCTGGACGCCGCCTGGTGGCTGGCCTGGTCGCCGGTGCGGGGCGGGATCCGGTACGACGGCGCCATGCTCGTGCTGCCGGACGCGCCCGGGCTGGGCATCTCCTCGGTCACTGAAGCAAAGGTGCAGTCCCACGGTTGATGACCGTTGGTTTCTTTCATAGGGTCGCGATAGGCGCCCGCCCGAACCGGAGGTCGACATGAAGCTGCAACCGGGCCGCGAGGCCGTCGTCCGGGTCGCCGTCGCGACGCTCTGGGCCACCCCCGAGGCGGTACGCCCCGTCGACCGCCCCGCCCTCGCCCCACGCACCGACATCGCGGCCTGGATCGCCGGGATGGACACCGACCAGCGGGTCGGCGAGTGCGTGCTGAGCCAGCTGCTGCTCGGCGAGCGGGTGCTGGTCACCGAGCTGCGCCCGGACGGCTGGGCCCGGGTGGCCGCCGTCGAGCAGCCCGCGGCGGAGCTCGACGGGCGCGGCTACCCCGGCTGGCTGCCCACCGCCCACCTGGCCCCCGACGACCCGGTCACCCCCACCGGCGGGCCGCTGGTGGTCGACGCCGCGGTCAGCGCCCTGCATGCCGCGCCGGGCGGCCCGGTGGCCCTGCCCGGCGTCGTCCTCGGCACCCGGCTCTCCCCGGCCGGCAGCCCCGTCGACGGGTGGCGACCGGTCCACGCCCCCGGCCACCCCGGGCCGCTGTGGATCCCCGAGGCCGACGTGGTCCCGCTGCCCACCGGGCGGCCGCAGCCCGACGAGGTGCTGGCCGTCGCGGAGCGCCTGCGCGACGTGGCCTACATCTGGGGCGGGGTCTCCAGCCACGGCATCGACTGCTCGGGCCTGGTGCACCTGGCCTGGCGCCGGTTCGGGGTGACCCTGCCCCGGGACGCCGACGACCAGGCCGAGGCCACCGCGCCGGTGCCGCTGGGCGAGGAGCGCCCCGGCGACCTGTACTTCTTCGCCCGCCCCGGGCGCCCGATCCACCACGTCGGCATCGTCACCGCCGAGCCCGGTGGCGACCGCCGGATGCTGCACGCCTGCTACCGGCAACGGCGGGTGCTGGAGGAGCAGCTACCGGCCGAACGGGCCGCCACCCTGGTCGCAGTCCGCCGGGTCTGACCCGGTACGCGGGAAGGGGCACCCCGGCGGCCGAGGTGCCCCTTCTCGCGTACGCAGGTCGGTCAGCGCCGGGCCTCGGCCAACTCGCGGCGACGGTCCCGGGACGACTTGGCCAGGCTGGCGGCGGTGGCCGCGGCGAGGGTGCCGAGGATGACCGTCAGGGAGAGCCAGATCGGGATGTGCGGGGCCCAGGCGACGTGCTCGCCGCCGTTGATGAACGGCAGGTTGTTGTCGGCCAGGGCCTCCAGCACCAGCTTGACGCCGATGAAGCCGAGCACCGCCGCCAGGCCGTAGCTGAGGTAGATCAGCCGATCCAGCAGGCCACCGAGGAGGAAGTAGAGCTGCCGCAGCCCCATCAGCGCGAAGACGTTCGCGGTGAAGACGAGGTACGGCTCCTGGGTGATGCCGAAGATCGCCGGGATCGAGTCCAGCGCGAAGATCAGGTCGGTGGTGCCGATCGCGATCATCACGATCAGCATCGGGGTGAAGAGCCGCTTGCCGGCCTGGTACGTGGTCAGCTTCGCGCCGTCGTAGTCCTTGGAGATCGGCAACGCCTTGCGGCTCCACCGGATCAGCACGTTCTCGCTGAACTCGTCCTCGTCCGGCTCGCCCTGCCGGGCGAGGTTCACCGCGGTGTAGATCAGGAACGCGCCGAAGATGTAGAAGACCCAGGAGAACTGGGAGATCAGCGCCGCGCCGGCGGCGATGAAGCCGCCGCGCATGACCAGCGCCAGCACGATGCCGATGAGCAGCACCTTCTGCTGGTACTGCCGGGGCACCCCGAACCGGGCCATGATGATCACGAAAACGAAGAGGTTGTCCACCGAGAGGCTGTACTCGGTGAGCCAGCCCGTGTAGAACTGGCCGGCCACGCTCGCCCCGGAGGTGAGCCACAGCCCGGCGCCGAAGAGCAGGGCCAGGCCGACGTAGAGGCCGACCCACAGGCTCGACTCCCGGACACTGGGCTCGTGCGGTCGACGACCGATGATGAAGAGGTCGATGAGCAGGACCGCCGTCATCGCGACGAGGGTTGCGGCCCACACCAATCCGGACACGTTCAATCCATTCCTCCGGCAGACACGCCGCGTCGGGCACACCGTACGCCGAGTGACGGCGGGGTGGGCGACAACGCGAACTCTGGTGACTGTCGGAGGTCTCTTCCGCCAGCGACCCGCGAAGCGGGACGATGACCAACGGCGCCGGGTCGGGCCGCCGGGTTCGGCGGTCGACCGTGCTGACGACTCCGTCGCGGGGGAATACTCCCCTCCTCGGAGGCCATTGTTCCCCATCGAGGGCGGCCACCGCATCTCCAGGTACCGGGATTGCCGGCAGTATCACCTTCCGACACGGTGCGTGCCACATCCCGTAGAGCTGTCCTAGGAGGCTAGGTGCCAAGAATGATCTGATCGTGGGTCGCTGCCGGCCCGGTGGACGCGCCGGTCAGGCGGGCGGCACCAGCGGGTCGGCGAGCGGCCAGCCGGCGGCCAGCAGCGCGTCGCAGGTGGCCACCGCTCGGGCCAGCCGCTCCGGATGCGGCCCGGTGAGCTCCACCACCGGCACCCCGCAGCCGGCCAGCTCGGCCCGGAACCGGTCGGTCATCCAGGCCCGCAGGTGCGCGCCGTCCCGCGTCCACCGGGCGTCCGCCGAGCGCGGCCCGGAAGACCGCGCAGTGCGCGTCCCAGACCGCCGGGTCGGCGTAGTCCACCGGGTGGTCGTCGTAGCGGCCGACGAACCGGACCCAGGGGGTGTGCGCGTGCGCCTCGCGCAGCCAGTCCCGCCGCAGCTCCAGCGGGATGGACTCCCGGCGCGACGGCGCGACCACCACGGTGACGGCGGCGCAGCGGGCGGCGGCGGCCTCGATCAGGGCGTGGTGCCCGGCGTGCGGCGGATAGAACTTGCCGACCACCATGCCGTGCCGGAACTCCGGCCGGGCCGGGCCGGCGGTCCGGCCGCTCACGCGGTCGCCGGGGCCGGACCCGGCCACACCATCGTCGCGGTGCCCGCCCGCCGCAGGTCCGCCCGCCAGGCCCGCAGCCCGACCATGCAGAGCGCCAGGAAGACCAGGTAGAGCGCCCCGGTGAGCCAGAGCCCCTTGTACGCGTAGAGCGGGATGTAGACCAGGTCGGCGGCGATCCAGAGCCACCAGCTCTCCACCAGCTCGCGGGTCAGCCCGTACGTGGCCAGCAGCGACAGCGCGGTGGTGACCGCGTCACGGTCGAGTCGGTGGCCCGGCCCAGCAGGGCCCAGAGCCCGCCGGTGAGCAGCACCCCGGCCACCGCCAGCCCGGCCCACTCCCGCCCGCTCGTCCGGCTGACCGCGAGCCGGCTGCACCGCTCGCCGCCGAAGAGCCAGTGGTACCAGCCGTAGAGGCCGAGCAGCACGTAGACGACCTGGAGGCCGGCGTCGGCGTACAGGCCGGCGGTCCAGAACAGCAGCATCAGCAGCAGCACGTTGGCGATGCCGATCGGCCAGTTCACGATGTGCTGCCGGGCGACCAGCCAGACGTTGAGCACGCCGGTGGCGAAGCCGAGCAGTTCCGCCCAGGTCGTCCCGACACCCCCGACGGTGAACGCCGCGGTGGTCAACCAGTCCAGCATGATCCGCCCCTCCCCTGGCCCGAGCGATCACCCTGGGGCCGCGGAAGCCGGCGGACCAGACCCCGCCCCGCCGGTCCCACCGCCGGCCGTGCGAGGCTTCGGTCATGGTGCTTGAGGTCGCGCTCATCGACGTACTGCCCGGACACGAGGACGAATTCGCCGCCGCCTACGCGCAGGCGTACCGGATCATCACGGCAGCCGAGGGCTGCCGGTCGGCCCGGATGACCCGGGGCGTCGAGACCCCGACCCGGTTCGTGCTGCTCGTCGAGTGGGACTCGGTCGAGGCGCACGACCAGAACTTCCGGGCCACCGAGGCGTTCGGGAAGTGGCGGGCGCTGATCGGCCCGCACTTCGCCGGCCCGCCCCGGGTCGAGCACTTCGTCGACGTGCCGGCCTGAGCCGGCTGATCCACCCGCGTCGTTGTCGTACCCCCCGGTTACCGTGCGACGCACGCGCGGCACACCGGCCCCGACGCGTTCGGGGGCGCCGGGTCCGGTGAGCCGCGCGCCGAAAACCCTGGCGCCGGGTTGACTGTCGATCAGGCGGGTTGACTGTCGATCATGACCAATCGGGTCTTGGGCGGCTGGGTCACCGGCCAGGTGATCGACTCGGAGGGCGGCTTCCAGCGGCATCACTGAGCGCCCTCACCTCACCCGCCGCCGGCGTGACCCGCCGCGCCGGCTCCCCCTCGGCACCGGGCCCCGCGCCGTCGGCGGTCCCGGCGGCCCGTTGGCGCAGCAGTGCCCCGGTCTCCTCCGCGCCCAGCGCCACCGCCGACAGCCAACCGGTCATCCGCTCGTAGCGGGCGACGTCGGCGTCGCTCACCAGCCGCACGTCGCTGGTGAGCGTCTCCAGCATCACCGTGCGCGGGTCGGCCGGGTCGGGGAACGAGTAGCAGGAGTACCCGGTCAACGGGTGCACCGCGCCCGGCGGGCCGGCCGTGCCGGGAATGATCCGGATCGTCACGTTCGGCAGGTCGGCGACGGCGAGCAGGTGCGCCAACTGCTCCCGCCAGACCTCGACCGGGACGCCGGCCGGGTCGCAGACCCGCTCGTCGAGCAGCGCGGTGTAGCGCGGCGGGTCGGGGCGGCGCAGCACCTCCTGGCGGACGAGCCGGGCCCGCACGTCGGCCTCCACGTCGACGTCCGGGTGCAGCAACCGGCCCGCGAGGACCCGCAGCCGGGCGTACCCCGGCGCCTGGAGCAGACCGGGCACGACGGCTGGCTGGTATTCCACGATGGCCGCCGCCCCCGCCTCCAGTTCGGCGTAGGTGCGCTGCCGCTCGTGCATCTCGCCGAGCGCCTTCCACCAGCCACGGCTGGTCGCGGCGTCACGGGCGATGACGATCAGCGCGTCCCGCTGCGGCGACGGCACCTGGTAGACGTCCAACAGGTCGAGCACGTCGGCGAGATCCGGCCGGCTCTGCCCCAGCTCGATGCGGGACAGCTTCGAGGTGGACGCCCAACCGAGCAGCCCGCACACCTGTTCCAGGGTGAGCGCCTCCCGTCTGCGTAGCTGGCGCAACTCGGCGCCGAGTCGCGCACGTCGGATGACAGGACTCGATGGCAACGGCATCCCGGCCTCCCACGACGGAGGGTACGCAGGACCGTCACCCAGGGCAATACCTTGCTTGCGCACCGCAACCGCCCGGAGGTCGCCGGGGACAATTTCCCGCCCCCGCTGTCGAATCCGGCTGTCCCCGTTCGTCGGCGAGGCAGAGGCTGAACACCGATTCGAGGAGGACCTGATGCCCCAGTACGCGATCCTGATCCACTCGCCGGCGCCCGCCGACCCGATGGACCTCACGCCCGACTACGTGGCACTGCTGGAGCGGTACCCGGCCCAGGTGGAGGAGTTGGGCGGGCGCATCGTCACGGGGTTCGCGCTGCAGCCCAGCACCACCGCCACGTCGATCCGCGGCGATGTCGTCACGGACGGCCCGTTCGTCGAGGCCAAGGAGGTCGTCGCCGGGTTCTTCGTGCTGGAGGCGCCCGATCTGGACGTCGCCCTGCGGATCGCCAAGCTCAACCCGGCCACCCTGGACGGCGGCGTCGAGGTCCGGCCGCTGTTCGTGCCGCCGGCCGAGTGAGCGTCGGCGACCACGGCGGTACGGCCACGGTCGACGTCGCCGTGGCGGACGCCCACCGTCGCGAGTGGGCCTTCGTGCTCGCCGCGACGGCGCGCGTCGCCGGCGACCTCGACGTCGCCGAGGAGTGTGTCCAGGAGGCGTACGTCGCCGCGCTGGACGCCTGGGCCCGTGACGGCGTACCTCGCCGGCCCGGTGCCTGGCTCACCACCACCGCGAAACACAAGGCACTGGACGTCGTGCGCCGGGAACGCGTGTTCCGGTCGAAGATGCCCCTGCTCGTGGAACCGGACGAGGCCGAGATGGACGAGCCCGACGAGGACGCGATACCCGACGACCGGCTGCGCCTGATCTTCACCTGCTGCCATCCCGCGCTGGCCCGGGAGGCCCAGGTGGCGCTGACCCTGCGCCTGGTGTGCGGGGTGAACACCGGGGACATCGCCCGGGCGTTCCTCGTCTCCGAGCCGACGATGGCCGCGCGGCTCACCCGGGCCAAGAAGAAGATCTCCGCCGCCCGGATCCCGTACCGGGTGCCGGGCGCCGGCGAACTGCCCGAGCGGCTGGACGCGGTACTGACCGTCATCCACCTGCTCTACACGACCGGGCACACCGCGCCGTCCGGCACCGACCTGGTCCGCGCCGACCTGGTGGACCGCGCGTTGAGCCTGACCCGCATGCTGCTGGCCCTGATGCCCGACGAACCGGAACTGCGCGGGCTGCTCGCGCTGTTGCTGCTCACCGACGCCCGCCGGGCCACCCGGACCGACGCCGAGGGCCGGCTGCTGGTGCTCGAGGAGCAGGACCGCTCCGCCTGGGACCGGCCGCCATCGAGGAGGGTCGCCGGCTGACCGTCGAGGCGTTCCGCACCGGCCGGGTCGGCCGGTACGCGCTCCAGGCCGCCATCGCCTCCCTGCACGCCGTCGCCGGCAGCTACGCCGCCACCGACTGGCGGCAGGTGCTGCGGCTCTACGACGAGTTGCTGAAGGTCTGGCCCTCGCCGGTCGTCGCGCTCAACCGGGCCGTGGCGGTGTCGATGGTGCGCGGACCGCAGGCCGCCCTCGACGAGATCGAGGTCCTGGAACAGGACGGCCGGCCCGCCGGCTACCACTATCTGCCGGCCGTCCGAGCCGACCTGTGGCGCCGCCTCGGACGTTGGCGGGAGGCGGCGACCGCCTACCGCGCGGCGTTGGACCTCGCGGACAACGAGGCCGAGCGGGAATTCCTCACGGTCCGTCTCGCCGAGGCTGTCGACTCGGGACCCGGTCGCTCGTCGGAAAGGTAGCCGACGACACAACCGGAGGAGAACGACGATGGACACCACCCGCGCGGCCCGGCGGGAGTGACTGGGACTGGCGGTAATCGCGCTGCCCACCCTGCTGCTGTCCGTTGACGTCAGCGTGCTGTACCTGGCCCTGCCGCACCTGACCGTCTACCTGGGCGCGGACAGCGCCGAGCAGTTGTGGATCCTGGACATCTACTCGTTCATGCTGGCCTGTCTTCGTCGGCCTCGCCGTCTTCGTCGCGCTCACCTTCCGGCACGTGCCCCCCGCCGGGACGTCCCGGGACCAGGCCGACGCGGACCCAGCGCCGGCCGCGTCGACCGTGACGCCCTGACACCACCATGCCACACGTCCCGGCCCGGGGCCCGGTGCCGTACCGGGGCCGTGGCCGAGGGGTGGTCCTCCTCCCGGCCCGGCCGCCGGCCGTCGGGCGGTGACCCCGGTCAAGACGCGTCCGGGCCGGACCTGGCGGCGATCTTACCGTCGCCCGAGGTCAGGGCCGGTACGTGCCGAACGACCAGATGTTGCCGGCCAGGTCCCGGGCGGTGTAGTCGCGGGAGCCGTAGTCGGTGTCGAAGGGCTCCCGGACGATCTCCGCGCCGGCCGCCCTCGCCCGGTCGTGGTGGGCGTCGACATCGTCCACCGCCACGTAGACGACGTAGTCGTCGTCGGCCGGCCGGGCCCGGGGGCCACTGCCGGTGGCCAACATGATCAGATCGCCGCCGTAGCCGAGTTGCGCGTGCGCGACGGACCCGTCAGGCGCGTCGTGCACCTCGTGGACCTGGAAGCCGAACGCGGCGCAGAGCCAGTCGATGGCAGCACGGGCGTCGGGGTACCGGAAGACCGGGTAGATGCTTCGCATGAGGAGAGTCTGCCGCCGACCCGGTCAGCCGGGATTGGACGAAAGCGATCCGGACGAGGCCAGCAGGGCCGGGGTGGCGCCCGCGAACGCCCGGAAGTCCCGGATCAGGTGGGACTGGTCGTAGTAGCCGCAGCGCACGGCCAGCTCGGCCCAGCCGCCCGGCTCCCCGGCGGCGTCGGCGCCCGGGTGGGGGGCGAGGTCGCGGGCCAGCGTCGCGTACGCCCGCTGGAAGCGCAGCAGCCGGGCGGTGGCCTTCGGCGTCAGCCCGATCTCCGCGCGGAACCGGACGGCGAGATGTCGCCGGCTCCAGCCCAGCTCGTCGGCGAGCTCACCGACACCGATCCGCCCGCCGGTGCCGGCGAGCCGGCGCCAGGCCCGGACCAGCCGCGGGTCGATCGCGGCGGACCCGGCCAGCCGCGCGCCGACCGCCACGTCGAGCAGGGCGAACCGGCGCGACCAGTCCGGCGCGTCGGCCAGCCGGCACCGCAGCTGGTCCAGCCACGGATCGGGCAGGTCCCCGACCGCCACGGCCCGATTGGCCAGCTCGCCGAGCGGCAGGCCGAGGACCCGGCGGGCCGCCGGCGGGGTGAGCAGCAGCTGCACGCCGAGGCCCACCCCCACGGTCGAGGTGGTGCAGTAGCCGTCGAAGGGCCCGGCGACAAACGAATCCACCCCGTACGCACCGCGCCCCGCCGCGCGCGGGTCGACCACGTCGAGCGGGGCGCCCCAGCCGAGGACCAGCACCACGAAGGCGCCGGCCACCTCCCGGCGGATCAGCAGACGCGGCGCGGGCTCCCGGTAGCCGAGGTACCGGTCGACGAACGGGCGCAGGCGGGGGTCGGGCAGACCGACGACGACCTCGATCCCGCCCATCGCCCGGGCCCTACTTCACGCCTGCGGCGTCCATCCCGCGCAGCTCCTTCTTGAGGTCGGCGACCTCGTCCCGGATCCGGGCGGCCAACTCGAACTGCAGCTCCCGGGCGGCGGCCAGCATCTGGTCGTTGAGTTCCTGGATGAGCTGCGCCAGGTCGGCGCGGGCCATCCCCTCCCGGGACGGGCCGGCCGCGGTGGCCCGGCTGCGGCTGCGGGTCTCCTTGACCGGGGCCTTGCCCCGGGAGAGCTGGCGCACCGCCCCGCCGACCCGGCTGTTCTCGGTGTCCTCCGCCTCGCGGTAGATGTCGTCGAGGATGTCGTGGATCTTCTTGCGCAGCGGCTCCGGGCTGATGCCGTGCGCCTCGTTGTGCGCGATCTGCTTGGCCCGCCGCCGGTTGGTCTCGTCGATCGCGGCCGCCATCGACGGAGTGATCTTGTCGGCGTACATGTGGACCTGGCCGGAGACGTTCCGGGCGGCCCGGCCGATGGTCTGGATCAGCGACCGGCCGCTGCGCAGGAAGCCCTCCTTGTCGGCGTCGAGGATCGCCACCAGCGACACCTCGGGCAGGTCCAGGCCCTCCCGGAGCAGGTTGATGCCGACCAGCACGTCGTAGTCGCCCTTGCGCAGCTCGCGCAGCAGCTCCACCCGGCGCAGCGTGTCGACCTCGGAGTGCAGGTAGCGCACCCGGATGCCGTTCTCCAGGAGGTAGTCGGACAGGTCCTCGGCCATCTTCTTGGTCAGCGTGGTGACCAGCACCCGCTCGTCGCGCTCGGTGCGCAGCTTGATCTCGTGCATCAGGTCGTCGATCTGGCCCTTGGTGGGCTTGACGACGACCTCCGGGTCGATCAGGCCGGTCGGGCGGATCACCTGCTCGACGTACTCCCCCTGGGCCTGCTCCAGCTCCCACGGGCCCGGGGTGGCGGAGAGGTAGACCATCTGGCCGACCCGCTCCAGGAACTCGTCGAAGCGCAGCGGCCGGTTGTCGGCGGCGCTGGGCAGCCGGAAGCCGTGGTCGATCAGCATCCGCTTGCGGGACGCGTCGCCCTCGTACATGCCGCCGATCTGCGGGATGGTCACGTGCGACTCGTCGACCACGGTGAGGAAGTCGTCCGGGAAGTAGTCGAGCAGGCAGTGCGGCGGGCTGCCGGGCAGCCGGCCGTCGATGTGCATGGAGTAGTTCTCGATGCCGGAGCAGAAGCCGACCTGGCGCATCATCTCCAGGTCGTAGGTGGTGCGCATCCGCAGCCGCTGCGCCTCCAGCAGCTTGCCCTGCCGCTCCAGCTCGGCCAGCCGCTCGGCCAACTCGGTCTCGATGTCGCGGGTCGCCCGCTCCATCCGCTCCGGGCCCGCCGCGTAGTGGGTGGCCGGGAAGATCAGCAGGTGGTCGACCTCCTTGACCACGTCACCGGTGAGCGGGTTGAGGTAGTAGAGCTTCTCCACCTCGTCGCCGAAGAGCTCGATCCGAACCGCCAGCTCCTCGTACGCCGGGATGATCTCCAGCGTGTCGCCGCGGACCCGGAAGGTGCCCCGCTGGAAGGCCATGTCGTTGCGGGTGTACTGGATGTCGACCAGGCGGCGCAGCAGCTGGTCGCGGTCGAGCTCCTGCCCGACGGCGACCCGGACCGCGCGGTCCAGGTATTCCTCGGGGGTGCCCAGGCCGTAGATGGCGGAGACCGTGGCGACCACGATCACGTCGCGGCGGGTGAGCAGGGACATGGTGGCCGAGTGGCGCAGCCGCTCGACCTCCTCGTTGATCGAGGAGTCCTTCTCGATGTAGGTGTCGGTCTGCGGGATGTACGCCTCGGGCTGGTAGTAGTCGTAATACGAGACGAAGTACTCCACCGCGTTGTGCGGGAGCAGCTCGCTGAACTCCTTGGCCAGTTGGGCGCAGAGCGTCTTGTTGGGCGCGAGCACCAGCGTGGGGCGTTGCAGCCGCTCGACGAGCCACGCCGTGGTGGCGCTCTTGCCGGTGCCGGTCGCGCCGAGCAGCACGGTGTTGCGGTCGCCGCGCCGGACCCGACGCTCAAGCTCATCGATGGCCGCCGGCTGGTCGCCGGCCGGCTGGAACTCGCTGACGACCTGGAAGCGGCCGTCGAGCCGGGGAATGTCGAGCGCCATGACACCAACGGTACGCCGAGGGTCCGACACTCCGCCGCGACTACGGTCGGTCCGTGATCGGCTTCGATATTCCCATTGTGGGCCACATCTCGCCGCGCTAGCCTGGACACCGTAGGCCGCTCGCGGCGGCCGACCGGGCCGGTGGCCGGGCCCTCAGCGGGCTCCCACCCCCGGCACAGAAGGGTCGCAGCACCCGGACATCGCCGGCGTGCGCACCCGACGTGGTCGCGCCCAGGGCGCAGACCGGCCGCCGCGAGCGCCCCTATCTCGTCACCCTCTCCGCCACCAACCGTTCAACCACTCGTGGAGACCTCCCCCGACCGGCCGCCGCCGCCCGCCCCGACGGGCCCGCCCCCGGACCGCCCCGTCGACGCGCGGCCGGCGACGCACCCGTCCACCCGCACCCCCGCCCCCGGCGGCACCGGCGTCGGGCCCGGGTCCTGGCCGGCCGACCGGGCGGACCGGCGCCGCCGGCGGCCGGGCCGGCGACGGCGCGCACCCGCCCGGCACGCGCTCGCCCCCCCACCGGGCCTGATCGCCGTCATCACCTCCCCGGAGCAGCCCGCGCGTCGGCGCACCACCCTGGTCGCGCTCGGCGTGGTCGCCGCGGCCTCCGCCGCGGCCCTGGTCGCCGGCCTGCTGAGCTGGGGGCCCGCCGCCGGGGAACCGGCCCGGGCGCTGACCCAGGGCGAGGCCGAGCGGCTGGCCGCGACCCGGGTCACCAACTACCGCGACGTGCGCGCCGGGGTACGGGTCACCGTGGGGGCCGGCGCCACCCGCACCGACCTGGTCGGCTGGGTCGACTGGGCCCGGCCCCTGGCCTACCTCGACGTCGGCGGCCCGGGCGCGGGCGTCGACCGGGGGCTGGTGCAGGCGACGCACTCGGTCGTCGTGGTCCGCCCCGACCCCGCCGCGGTGCCCACGCCGGCGCCGCCGCCGCTGGTGCCGCCGACGGACCGCTGGCGGCTGCGCGACCTGCCCGCCGACCGGCCCCTCGCCGGGGTGCTCGACCTGCTCTTCGGACTGAGCGCGGACCGGGCGGAACCGGCCGACCCGCTGCGCCGCGGCGCGGGGCGGTGGGTGGGACGGGAGACGCTCGCCGGCGAGCCGGTGGACGTCCTCCAGGCCCCGCTGCCCGGGCCCACCGCCGCCGACCCCACCGCCAGCCCGCCCGCTCCGCCGGCTGCCGCTGACGGCGACCCCCGCTGGTGGGTCGACCGCGACGCCCGGCTGCGCCGGTGGGAGGGGCGGCTTCCCGGCGGGCAGGCGGTCGCCGTCGAGCTGCAACGCGGCAACCGGCCCACCATCTGGCCGGTCGACGCGCTGGGCGGCCGGCCCGGGCTGCCCCGCGCGCTCACCGACGCCGAGGCCGACCGGCTGGCCCAGGTCCCCGCCCGGCTGCGGGCCCAGCCCGGCGCCGCGGTCACCGTCGCGGTCCCGCTCGGCACCGCCGCCAACCTGCGCGGCTCGGGATGGCTGAGCTGGTCCGGCGGGGCCGCGTACCTGTCGGTGGCCGAGCTGGACACCCTCGGCCGGCGTACCCTGCTGCGGCACGATCGGGGCGGCTTCGCCCGCGCGGAGGTGCCGGTCGGGCCCGGCACCGACGGCGCCGGCGCCCCCACCGGCCCGCCGCTGCCACCGCCGGCCGGGGCCGGATGGCGGACCGGCGCACGCCCGCTGGACGACCTCGACCTGCTGGTCGATGCGGCGCTGCGGGCGGACACGACACCCGCCCGACCCCGCGCCGCCGTGCGCCTGCGCGCCGACCGGGTCGCCGGCCGGGTGGTGGACGTGGTCGAGCTGCGCGCCCAGGGCCTACGGCTGCGCTACTGGCTCGACCGCACGGGCCTGCCACGCCGGTTGGAGCTACGCACCCGGGCGGGCGCCTGGGCCCAGCTGGACCTCGCCCCCGGGCCGGTGCCGGCGGGGATCGTGCCGCCCCGACCCGGGCCGCCCACCCGCAAGGCGCCGGCGGCGCGGGCCGGCACGGCGGGGCGCCGCTGACCGGTCAGGGTCGCCAGCCGGTCTGCGCGGCCCACTCCTCGGCCCGCAGGTGCTCCTCGTCGAACCAGGGGTCCTTGGCCGTCGCGTACGCGCCGCTGTCCGGCGCCGCGGCCACCAGCTCCCGCTTCAGCAGCAGGTAGGCGGCCCGCTGGTCCGGGTCGGCGCGCAGGTGGTCGCGCATCAGCAGGGCGTACCGCCAGCCCGGCGAGTCGGCCACCCGCAGGTGGAGATGGACCGGGCGCCCCGGGTCGGCGCTGCCGTGCAGCCGCTTCTCCCACCGCCCGCTGCCGGCCGGACGCGGGTTGTCCCACCACTCGCCGGGCAACCGGGGGAAGCCCGCCCGGGCGAGCCGTTCGGCGAGCGGCCCGTCCGCCTCGTCCAACGACGGCACGGTCACCTGGACGTCGATCACGTCCTTGGCGGCCAGGCCGGGCACGGCGGTCGAGCCGATGTGGTCGATGCGCAGGTCCGCCGGGGCGACGGCGTGCCGGATCCGGGCGGCCACCCGGTCGTACTGCTGGGGCCAGGTCGGGTCCGGCTCGGTCAGCACCACCCGCTGCGGGCGGACCGCCCGCCGCTCGCGGACGTTGCGCTCATAGGGCAGCAGCCGGTCCCGCCAGAGGGCGTCCACGGCGGCGTGCAGCTGGTCGAGGGTGCCGTCGTTGGTGAGCACCACGTCCGCCGCCGCGCGCCGGCGGGCGTCGTCCGCCTGCGCGGCAATCCGCCGCTCCCCCTCCGCGCGGGGCATGCCCCGGTCGCGTTCCAGCCGCTCCAGCCGGGTGGCAACGGCCGCCTGCACGACAACCACCAGGTGGTACGTCGGCGCGAGCCCCACCTCGACCAGCAGCGGCACGTCGTTGACCACCACCGCGTCCGGGGGCGCCGCAGCGGCCAGCTCGGCGGTACGCGCCCGCACCCGGGGGTGGGTGATCGCCTCCAGCCGGCGGCGGGCCACCTCGTCGGCGAAGACCACCGCGCCCAGCGCCGCGCGGTCCAGCGCACCCCCGGCGTCGAGCACCCGGTCACCGAAGGCGGCGACGATCTCGGCCAGCCCCTCGGTGCCCGGGGCGACCACCTCGCGGGCGATCCGGTCGGCGTCGACGACCACCGCGCCCCGCTCGGCCAGCCGGGTCGTCACGGCGCTCTTGCCGGACCCGATCCCTCCGGTCAGTCCCACCATCAGCACCGGACCAGTCAACCGGATCTCCGCCCGCAGCACCAAACCGCTCGGGCGCCTCGGCGGCGGCACGGCGGGGCGGAGTCGCCCCGCCGGCGCCACAGGCCCGTCGGGCGTGGCCGGGGCCCGGGCCGGTGGGCGTGGGCCCGGGGACGGTGGCCGGACCGGAGACACGCGAGGGCCCCGCCCCCGACGACCCGGTGTCACACCGGATCGCGGGAACGGGGCCCGTCGTCGTCAGCGAGTCACTTGCCGCCGGCGAGCTTCTCCCGCAGAGCGGCGAGCGCCTCGTCGGTGGCCAGGGTGCCGGCCGGCTCCTCGGCCTGCCGGCTCGGGGCCGCGCTGGTCGAGGTGGTGGTGCCACCCGTGACGGCCGGAGCCGGGTTGGCAGCGGCCTCGGCGTCGGCGGCCCGGGAGGTCTGCACCTGCTTGGTGTGGGCCTCCCAGCGCTGACGCGCCTCGGCGTACTGGTTCTCCCAGGTCTCGCGCTGCTTGTCGTACCCCTCGAGCCACTCGCCCGTCTCCGGGTCGAAGCCCTCCGGGTAGATGTAGTTGCCCTCGGTGTCGTAGGTCGCGGCCATGCCGTAGAGGGTCGGGTCGAAGTGCTCCTCGCCCTCGACGAAGCCCTCGTTGGCCTGCTTGAGCGACAGCGAGATGCGGCGGCGCTCCAGGTCGATGTCGATGACCTTGACCATGACCTCGGAGCCGACCTGCACGACCTGCTCCGGGATCTCCACGTGGCGCTCGGCCAGCTCGGAGATGTGGACCAGGCCCTCGATGCCGTCGTCCACCCGGACGAAGGCGCCGAACGGCACCAGCTTGGTGACCTTACCCGGCACGATCTGCTGGATCGCGTGGGTGCGGGCGAACTGACGCCACGGGTCCTCCTGGGTCGCCTTCAGCGACAGCGAGACCCGCTCGCGGTCCAGGTCGACGTCCAGGACCTCGACCTCGACCTCCTGGCCCACCTCGACGACCTCGGACGGGTGGTCGATGTGCTTCCAGGACAGCTCGGAGACGTGCACCAGACCGTCCACGCCGCCGAGGTCGACGAACGCGCCGAAGTTGACGATCGAGGAGACGACGCCCTTGCGGACCTGGCCCTTCTGCAGCTTGTTGAGGAACTCGGTGCGCACCTCGGACTGCGTCTGCTCCAGCCACGCCCGACGGGACAGGACCACGTTGTTGCGGTTCTTGTCCAGCTCGATGATCTTGGCTTCGAGCTCGCGGCCGACGTACGGCTGCAGGTCACGCACCCGCCGCATCTCGACCAGGGAGGCGGGCAGGAAGCCGCGCAGCCCGATGTCGAGGATGAGGCCACCCTTGACCACCTCGATGACCGAACCGCGGACGACGCCGTCCTCGTCCTTGATCTTCTCGATCGTGCCCCAGGCCCGCTCGTACTGCGCCCGCTTCTTGGAGAGGATCAGACGACCCTCCTTGTCCTCCTTCTGGAGGACCAGGGCCTCGATGTGGTCACCGACCGAGACGACCTCGGCGGGGTCCACGTCGTGCTTGATCGACAACTCCCGAGAGGGGATGACGCCCTCGGTCTTGTAGCCGATGTCGAGCAGGACCTCGTCCCGATCGACCTTGACGACGGTGCCTTCGACAATGTCGCCGTCGTTGAAGTACTTGATGGTCTCGTCGATCGCGGCGAGGAAAGCCTCCTCGGAACCGAGATCGTCGTGGGTGACCCGGGTGGCGCTCGAGGGGGCCTCGATGCTGCTCGTCATGTGGGCGGTTGCTCCGGTCGGATGGGTTGTCACAGCAGGCGTGGTGTCGCGGTGACCATTTCGCGCCAGCGGATCCGCCGCCGGGCACACCGAACGATCGCCAAGTGAAGATCATTAGTGGCTCCGGTGACCGCGCACCTGCTCCCTGCCGAGGCACACGATCCGCGAGCGCATCGTCTAGCCTACCCGCTGCATTACCACAGCGTGCAAGGCCTCCCGGGTCCTCGCGACCTCATCAACTGCGAAAGCGGAGATTTCGGCGGTAAAGCGTCTCGCCTGTCTCCTGCGTCACACCCGCCCCACGTGCCGACAAGGTAGCGCATCGCCGGCCGGCCCGCCGACCGCCCTGCCCGTCCGCCACCGATCCCGCCGACGCTCCGTTCCGATCTCCGCCGTCCCGCCGGCCGGGCGCCGTCGTAGCCGACCGGGGCAGGGCCTAGCGTGAGCGGGTGGACGACGACAGGGTGACCCGACGGCGGGTCGGCGACGCGGAGACCCGCCGGGCCAACCGGGGCTGGTGGGACACCGACGCCGACGACTACCAGGCCGAGCACGGCGCGTTCCTCGGCGAGGTCGACTTCGTCTGGTGCCCGGAAGGGCTGCGCGAGGCCGACGCCCGGCTCCTCGGCGACGTCGCCGGGCGTCGGGTGCTGGAGGTCGGCTGCGGCGCGGCGGCCGGTGCCCGTTGGCTGGCCACCCAGGGCGCCCGGCCGGTCGCCTTCGACCTCTCCGCCGGCATGTTGCGGCACGCCGGGCACGCCGCCACCACCGGGGTACGCGTGCCGCTGGTACAGGCCGACGCGCTGGCGCTGCCCTTCGCCGACGGGGCGTTCGACATCGCCTGCACCGCCTTCGGCGCGATCCCCTTCGTCGACGACTCGGCCGCCCTGATGGCCGAGGTGGCGCGGGTGCTGCGCCCGGGCGGCCGCTGGGTGTTCTCGGTGACCCACCCGATGCGCTGGATCTTCCTCGACGACCCGGGCGAGGGTGGGCTCACCGCCGTGCACTCGTACTTCGACCGCTCCCCGTACGTCGAGCAGGACGAGCGCGGCGTGGCCACCTACGTCGAGCAGCACCGCACCCTGGGCGACCGGGTCCGCGAGCTGGTCGGGGCGGGGTTCCGCCTGGTCGACGTGGTGGAGCCGGAGTGGCCGGAGGGACACGAGGGGGTATGGGGGCAGTGGAGCCCGCTGCGCGGGCGGCTCTTCCCCGGCACCGCCATCTTCGTCGCCGAGAAGCCCGCCGAATGACCACGTCGCACTCGCGGTGCGGCCCCCACCCCATCGACGGGCGGTAGGCTCGCCCCATGAGCGCGGAGCCCATCCGAACACCACCTGGCCCCTGGTGTCCGGACCCGATGCGGCAGCAGCGCGCCGACTACACGGTCGAGGATCTGCTCAATCTGCCGGATGATGCCTCCCGCGTCGAACTCGTCGATGGAGTCATCCAGGTGACACCCTCCCCCACCCTGGGCCGCCAGGACATCTCCCTGCTACTCGCTCGCTGGCTGCTGCAGCACGCCCCCGGCGACCTCCGGGTCGCGCAAGCCATTGGTGTTGGGCTCAGCTTCAACACGAGCCGCCAGCCGGATGTCCTGTTGCGCCACGCCGAGGTGCCGTCCGATCGGTCCATGCTGCGGCCGGCGGACGTCGTCCTCGCCGTGGAGATCGTCTCGCCGGGCACCCGACGGATCGACCGCTTCGCCAAGCCCGGCGAGTACGCCGCCGCCGGCATCCCCTTCTACTGGCGGATCGAGCAGGACCCGGTGCACGTCTACGCGTACCGGATCGGCGACCGGGTGGGGCCCGGCGGTGAGCGCCAGTACGAGTTGGTGACCGACAGCGCCGACGTGATCGAGCTGTCCGAGCCCTTCGACATCAAGCTGCCAATCGGCGAGATCACCCCGTAGCGCCCTCCCCGGGGCCAGCCGTTTTGCCGAGGCAGGCACGGGTAGCCAGGGCGTATGGCCGAGCAGAGGGAATTCCGCGAGGGCGACCACGTCTCCTGGGCCAGTCACAGCGGCCGGGCACACGGCGTGGTCAAGGAGAAGATCACCGAGCGGACGCACGTACGCGGGCACGCCGTGAACGCGTCTCCGGACGACCCGCAGTACCGCATCCGCAACGACGACTCGGGGCGGGACGTCGCCCACCGGCCGGAGGCGCTGCGCCGTGAGTCGGAGTGAGGACCCGCAGCAGACCTACCGGGAGTTCACCGAGGCGGTGAACATGAAGCCCGGTGAGCTGTCCGGCTGGCTGCAGACCGACGAGTCCAAGCAGGTGGGCTGGCACAGGGGCGGCCGCTCCGGTGGTGGCGAGTCGGTCGGCCACGAGTCCGGCCGCAAGATCATCAGCCTGTTGCGGCGCAAGCGCTCCGAGCTCTCCGAGGGCGACTACAAGCACATGCGCAAGGTGGTCGGATACGTCCGCCGGCACCTGGCCCAGCGCCCCTCCGGCGACGTCCGCAGCACCAGGTGGCGCTGGTCGCTGATGAACTGGGGCCACGACCCCCTCAAGTAACCCGGCACGCCAACGAGATCAACAACAGAACAGCGCCGACCGCCCCGACCCGCGAGGGTTCCGGGGCAGCCCGACCCGCGCAGGGATCAAGCCTGACCGCCCGGAGCGGGTCGGGCTGCCCCGGAACCCCCACCACGAAGACAGCTCAGTGGTCGGCGCTGTTCCAGTCCCGACCTTCGCCCACCGAGACCTCCAGCGGCACCGACAGCGGGTACGCCCCACCCATCTCCCGGCGCACCAGCGCCTCCAGGGTCTCCCGCTCGCCCGGCGCCACCTCGAAGACCAGCTCGTCGTGCACCTGCAGCAGCATCCGGGAGCGCAGCCCGGCGTCGCGCAGCGCGGTGTCGACGTGCAGCATGGCCACCTTGATGATGTCGGCGGCGGAGCCCTGGATCGGGGCGTTGAGCGCCATCCGCTCGGCCATCTCCCGGCGCTGCCGGTTGTCGCTGACCAGGTCGGGCAGGTATCGCCGGCGGCCGAGGATGGTGGACGTGTAGCCGTCGTGCCGGGCCCGGGCCACCACCTCGTGCAGGTAGTCCCGGACCCCGCCGAACCCGGCGAAGTAGTTCTCCATCAACCCGCGCGCCTCCTCGGCGCTGATCCCGAGCTGCTGGGAGAGGCCGAACGCGCTCAGCCCGTACGCCAGGCCGTAGTTCATCGCCTTGATCTTGCGGCGCTGGTCGGGGGTGACCTCGGCGACTGGCACCGCGAAGACCGACGACGCGGTGGCGGCGTGGAAGTCGTGGCCGGAGTTGAACGCTTCGATCAGCGCGTCGTCCGACGACAGGTGCGCCATGATCCGCATCTCGATCTGGCTGTAGTCGGCGGTGAGCAGGCACTCGTAGCCCTCCCCCACCACGAAGGCCCGGCGGATCCGCCGCCCCTCCTCTGTGCGGATGGGGATGTTCTGCAGGTTGGGCTCGGTGGAGGAGAGCCGGCCGGTGGCGGCCACCGTCTGGTTGAAGGTGGTGTGGATCCGGCCGTCGTCGGAGACGGACTTGAGCAGGCCGTCCACCGTGGACTTGAGCTTGGCCACGTCCCGGTGGCGCAGCAGGTGCTCCAGCACCGGGTGCGGGTTCTGCGCGTAGAGCCACTGCAGGGCGTCGGCGTCCGTGGTGTAGCCGGTCTTGATCTTCTTGGTCTTGGGCAGGCCCAGCTCGCCGAAGAGGATCTCCTGCAGCTGCTTGGGCGAGCCGAGGTTGAACTCCCGGCCCACCGCCTCGTACGCGCCCTGCGCCGCGGCCTTCACCTCGGCGGCGAAGTGCGCCTCCAGCTCCGACAGGTATTGCGTGTCGGCGGCGATGCCGATCCGCTCCATGCTGGCGAGCACCCGCATCAGCGGCAACTCCACCCCGGCCATCAGCCGGGCGGACTGCTCGCCGTCACGGGACAGCTCCGCGTCGATCGCGTCGGCCAGGTCGAGGGTGGCCCGGGCCTGGAGCATGAGGTTCTGCTCGGCCTCGCCGTCGTTGCCCAGCCCGTCGAGGGTGAGCTGGCCGGTCTCCGGGGCGTCGACCCGCAGCTCCCGGTGCAGGTACCGCAGGGCCAGGTCGGTCAGGTCGTAGGAGCGCTGGTCGGGGCGGGCCAGGTAGGCGGCGATCTGGGTGTCCCGGACGATGCCGTCCAGCGACCAGCCGTGCGCGGCCAGCGCCAGCACCGCCGGCTTGCTGTCGTGCAGCACCTTGGGCCGCGCGGCGTCGGCCAGCCAGCCGGCCAGCGCCGTCTCGTCGGCCGGCTCCAGCCGGGCCGGGTCGCACCAGGCGGCGGCCCCGCCGGCGGTGGCCAGCGCCAGGCCGGTCACCGAGGCGGTGTGCCGGCGGTTGGGGCCCGTGTCGAGCTTGACCGCCAGGCCCACCGAAGTGCCGGCCGGGGCGTGCGTCTCCAGCCAGCCGGCCAGCGCGCCGGGCTCGGTCAGCACCTCGCCGGCCAGGTCGAACCCGGCCTCGGCCTCCGGCTCCACGGCCTCCAGGTACTGGTAGAGCCGGTCGCGCAGGATGCGGAACTGAAGGGTGTCGAAGACCTGGTGTACCGCTTCCCGGTCCCAGCCGGTCCAGCGGGCGTCCTCGGGGCGTACCGGCAGGTCGAGGTCGGAGACCAGGCAGTTGAGCTCGTAGTTGCGGATCACCCGGGACAGTTGGGCCCGCAGGTTGTCGCCGGCCTTGCCCTTGATCGCGTCGGCGTGCGCGATCACGCCCTCGACGCCGCCGTACAGGTTGATCCACTTGGCGGCGGTCTTGTCGCCGACTCCGTCGACGCCGATCAGGTTGTCGCTCTCCTCGCCCTTCAGCGCCGCCAGGTCGCGGTAGCGCTCCGGCCCCACGCCGTACTTGTCGAGGACGGCGGCGGGGTCCATCCGGGCCAGGTCGGAGACGCCCTTGCGCGGGTAGAGCACGGTGACCCGCTCGCCGACGAGCTGCAGGGCGTCCCGGTCGCCGCTGCTGATCAGCACCGACATGCCCTGCTCGGCGGCCTGACAGGCGAGAGTGGCGATGACGTCGTCGGCCTCGTACCCCTCCTTCTCGACCACCGGGACACGCAGCGCCGCCAGGACCTCCTTGATCAGGCTGACCTGGCCCTTGAAGTCGGCCGGGGTCTCCTTCCGGCCGCCCTTGTAGTCGGCGTACTTCTCGGTGCGGAAGGAGCGGCGGGAAACGTCGAAGGCGACGACGATGTGGGTGGGCTGCTCGTCGCGGAGCACGTTGATCAGCATCGAGGTGAAGCCGTAGACCGCGTTGGTCGGCTGCCCGGTCGTGGTGGAGAAGTTCTCCACCGGCAGGGCGTGGAACGCCCGGTATGCCATGGAATGTCCGTCGACGAGGAGCAGGCGCGGCATCGTAGCTGTCACGGCAGCGACTCTAGTCCGTACCGCCGACAACCCGGGGTGCCGGCACGGCCCAGGTCCCGGCCGGCCTGCCGCGGCAGGCCCGCGTACCCCTCGAAGACGCTCACCCCCGCCCGACCCCGGCGCGGCCACGCGGGCCGCGCCGGGGTCGCCGGTCAGAGCACCTTGGCGAGGAACGCCTTCGTCCGGTCGTGCCGCGGGTTCGCGATCACCTCGCGCGGGTCGCCGGACTCGACCACCACGCCGCCGTCCATGAAGACCAGCTTGTCGCCGACCTCCCGGGCGAAGCCGATCTCGTGGGTCACCACGATCATGGTCATGCCGTCGCGGGCCAGGTCCTTCATCACGTCGAGCACCTCGCCGACCAGCTCCGGGTCCAGCGCGCTGGTCGGCTCGTCGAAGAGCATCAACTTCGGCTGCATGGCCAGCGCCCGGGCGATCGCCACCCGCTGCTGCTGGCCCCCGGAGAGCTGCCCGGGGTACGCCCCGAGCTTGTCGCCGAGACCGACCCGCTCCAGCAGCTGCGCGGCCCGGTCCCGGGCCGCCGCCTTCTTCTCCCGGCCGAGCAGCACGGGCGCCTCGACGACGTTCTGCAGCACCGTCATGTGCGGGAAGAGGTTGAACCGCTGGAACACCATGCCGATCGCCCGGCGCTGCGCGGCCACCTCCTTCTCCCGCAGCTCGTGCAGCTTGCCGCCGCGCTCCCGGTAGCCGATCAGCTCGTCGTCGACCCAGATCCGACCGGCGTTGATCTTCTCCAGGTGGTTGATGCACCGCAGGAACGTCGACTTGCCGGAGCCGGACGGCCCCAGCAGGCAGCAGACCTCCCCGGCCCGGACCTCCAGGTCGATGCCCTTGAGCACCTCCAGCGGGCCGAACGACTTGTGCACCTGCTCGGCCCGGACCATCATTCCCGACTCGACCGTGGGTGGCTCGGCCTGGGCGGGAACGGTCAACTCGGTCATGGCGTCACCTTCCCCGCGTTGCCACCTGTTTCGGCGGTCATGCCACGCAGCCGCAGCCGGGCCCGCCCGGCCGGGCCGTACCCCTTGCCGAAATGCCGCTCCAGGAAGTACTGCCCGACCAGCAGGATGCTGGTCAGGAAGAGGTACCACAGGCACGCCGCGACGTACATCGGGAAGATCTGGAACGTACGCTTACCGACCGCGTCGAGCTGGAAGAAGAGCTCCACGCTCACCGGAACGTAGAGCAGCAGCGAGGTGTCCTTCAACATCGCGATGGTCTCGTTGCCGGTCGGCGGGATGATCACCCGCATCGCCTGCGGCAGCACCACCCTGCGCAACGTCTGGCCCCGGCTCAGGCCGAGCGCCTGGGCCGCCTCGGTCTGGCCGCCGTCCACCGACTGGATGCCGGCCCGGACGATCTCCGCCATGTACGCCGCCTCGGACAGCGCCAGACCGAGCAGACCAGCCATGAAGCCGGTCAGGAGGTCGCGCGAGGAGAAGCCGAACAGCCGCAGTTGCAGGTTGTCGATGCCGAACAGCTGACCGAGCTGGGTGTCGAACGGCACGCCGAACTCCACCCGGCTCCACAGGATGCCGATGTTGCCGAACACGGCCAGCAGCACCAACCGCGGCACCGCGCGGAAGAACCAGGTGAAGAGCCACGCCACACCGCGCAGGATCGGGTTGTCCGACAGCCGCATCACCGCGATCACCACGCCGAGCGTGACGCCGATGAGCATCGCGCTCACCGTCATCAGCACGGTGCCGCGCAGCAACCCCTCGATGATCGGCGGTCGGAACATGTTGTCGACCATGAACGCCCAGCCGAACGCGTCGTTCGTCACCAGCAGGTGCACGAACATCGCGGCGAGCACGGCGAGCACGGCCACGGCGAGCCAGCGGCCCGGGTGCCGTACGGGCACGGCCCGAATCGGTTCCGGCCGTGCCCGTACGGGGGTTGCTTCCTCGGTTGTCATGTCACGTTACGGGTTGATCGCGGGATCCGTGATCGCGCCGTCCCCAACCTTCCACTTGTCGAGCACCGTCTGGTACGACCCGTCCACGATGAGGGCCTTGGTGGCGTCCCGGATCGCCTCGGCGAACTGTGCCTGGTCCTTGGCCACCACGTAGCCGTACGGGGCCGCCTCGTACTGCTTCTCGAGCAGTTCCAGCGCGTCGTTGGACTGCGTCACCGCGTACACGCCGACCGGGTAGTCGGCGAGCATGGCGTCGTCCTTGCCGGACATCACCGCGGCGGTCGCCGCGTCCTGGCCGGGGAACTGCTCGACGGTGATCGCCGGCTTACCGGCGTCGGTGCACGCCTTGGACCGCTTGGTGATGTCCTCGACCTGGACGGTGTCCTTCTGCACGGCGATCTTCTTGCCGCAGGCGTTGTCCAGCGCCACCCCGGCCGGGTTGCCCTTCTTGGTCACCCACTGCGTACCGACCTGGAAGTAGCTGACCATGTTGGCCTGCGCCTTCCGCTCGTCGTTCACGGTGAACGAGGAGACGCCGATCTCGTACTTGCCGGAGTTGACGCCGGAGATGATGTCGCCGAACGGCGCGGAGACGAACTCGGCCTTCAGGCCGAGCTTGGCCGCCACCGCGTTGAACAGCTCGACGTCGAAACCGACGACCGTCTTGCCATCGTTGTCGAGGTACTCCGCCGGGGCGTACGTCGAATCGGTACCCACGACGATCTTGCCGTCGGACTTGATCGCATCCGGCACCTTCGCCGCCAGGCTGGTGTCCGCCGTGGCTGTCACGGAAGGGCCGGCACCGGGCTGGTCGGTGTTCTCCTTCTCGCCGCACGCGGTCAGCGAGAGGGCCAGCAGGCCCGCGCCGGCGGCGCCGAGCGCCGCCCGCCGGCCACCGTTGATGTTGAACATGTCGTGCACTCCTTGCGTGAGGGGGTGGCGGCCGGTCAGGCCACGCCGAGGTAGGCCTCTTTCACCGACGGGTCGTGCAGCAGCTCCGCACCGGTGCCGGTCTTGACGATGCGGCCGGTCTCCAGCACGTACGCGCGGTGCGCCCGGGCGAGGGCCTGCTGCGCGTTCTGCTCCACCAGCAGGATCGTGGTGCCCTGCTCGTTGATCTCGGTGATGATGTTGAAGATCTGCTGGATCAGCATCGGGGCCAGCCCCATCGACGGCTCGTCGAGCAGCAGCAGCTTGGGCCGGCTCATCAGCGCCCGGCCGACGGCGAGCATCTGCTGCTCACCGCCGGAAAGGGTGCCACCGGGCTGCTTGCGCCGCTCGGCCAGCCGGGGGAACAACTCCAGCACCCGGTTGAGGTCCTGGGCGATGCCGGCCCGGTCCCGCCGGGTGTAGGCGCCCATGTCGAGGTTCTCCAGCACGCTCATGCCCGGGAAGATGCCACGCCCCTCGGGGGCCTGGCACAGCCCGCGCCGGACCCGCAGGTCCGCCCGGAGCTTGGAGATGTCCTCCCCGTTGAACCGGATGCTGCCGGAGGCGATCGGCCGGATCCCGGAGATCGCCCGCATGGTGGTCGACTTGCCGGCGCCGTTGGCGCCGATCAGGGCGACGATCTCGCCCTCGTCCACGGTCAGGCTGATCCCGTGCAGCGCCTGGATGCGCCCGTACAGCAGGCTCACATCATCGATCTCAAGCAGCATCGTCCGGTACCCCCAGGTACGCCGCGATCACCTTCGGGTTGTCCCGCACCTCGGCGGGGAGCCCCTCGGCGATCTTCTTCCCGAACTCCAGCACCACGATCCGATCGGTGACGCCCATGACCAGCCGCATGTCGTGCTCGATCAGCAGCACGGTCACGCCGGTGTCCCGGATCTGCCGGATGAGCTGGAGCAGCTCCTCCTTCTCCGCCGGGTTGAACCCGGCGGCCGGCTCGTCCAGGCAGAGCAGCACCGGGTCGGTGGCGAGCGCCCGGGCGATCTCCAGCCGGCGCTGCTCGCCGTAGGAGAGGTTGCGGGCGAACTCGTGCAGCCGGTGCCGGATGCCGACGAACTCCAGCAGCCGCTCGGCCTTCTCCCGGCCCTCGCGCTCCTCGCGCCAGTGCCGGGGCAGCCGGAACAGCGCGGAGATCACGCTGGTCTTGTGGTGCGCGTCGGCACCGACCTGCACGTTCTCCAGCGCGGTCATCTCGGGGAAGAGGCGGATGTTCTGGAACGTCCGCGCCATGCCCATCCGGGTGATCTGGTGCCGCTTCCGGCCGCTGATCTTCTCGCCACGGAACCGGATCTGCCCCTCGCTGGGCTGGTAGATGCCGGTCATCGCGTTGAAGCAGGTGGTCTTGCCGGCACCGTTGGGGCCGATCAGGCCGAGGATCTCCCCCTTGTAGAGGGTGAAGTCCACGTCGTTCAGCGCCACCACGCCGCCGAAGCGCAGCGTGACGTGGTCGACCTCCAGCAGCGGCTCCCGCGTGGGCTCCGCCTCGAGGGCGGGCGCGCCCGCCTGGGCCGGTACGGCCGGCGTGGCCGGCGTCTGTTCGGTGTCACTCACCGACGATCACCTCCTTGCGACGGTCCTTGAACTCCGCCGCCCGTCGTCGGTTCGGGATCAGGCCCTGCGGCCGGAAGATCATCATCACCACGAGGACCAGGCCGAAGAAGAGGAACCGGTACTCGTACAGCTCCACGCCGAACAGCTCGATGCCGCGGAACCGCTCGATCATGTACGCCACCAGGCCACCGCCGACGATCGCGCCGACGATGTTGCCCGAACCGCCGAAGATGACCGCGGCCAGGATGATGATCGAGTTGAGCAGCTCGAAGTTCTGCGAGTTGACGAAGTTCTGCTTGCCGGCGAAGAGCGCGCCGGCCAGGCCGGCGATCGCCGCGCCCGAGGCGAACGCCCAGAGCTTGAACTTGAAGGTCGGCACGCCCATCAGCTGGGCGGCGTCCTCGTCCTCCCGGATCGAGATCCAGGCCCGGCCGACCCGGC
The DNA here is from genome assembly GCF_040656135.1 of Micromonospora sp. NPDC050200. Classification (NCBI taxonomy): domain Bacteria; kingdom Bacillati; phylum Actinomycetota; class Actinomycetes; order Micromonosporales; family Micromonosporaceae; genus Micromonospora; species Micromonospora sp. NPDC050200. Next base: position 83,271 of record NZ_JBFALG010000011.1, on the reverse strand, counting down.
TGTGGGTCAGGTTCCGCACCCCGAGCACCACCAGGATGATCAGCGTGAGCACCAGCCAGTAGTACGGGCGGGCGTCGAGCACCCCAAAGAACGGCTTGCCGTCGGCGTACTTGCCGGGCGGGTGCGGGATCTGGTTGAACCCGCGCTGTCCCTTGAGGAAGTCGGAGCTGACCGCCGCGATCCGGATCATCTCGGCGAAGCCGAGCGTCACCAGGGCCAGGTAGTCACCGCGCAGCCGCAGCGTCGGCGTGCCGAGCATGACGCCGGAGACCATGGTGAGCGCGATCGCGAGCGGCACCACCAGCAGCCAGGGCCAGAGCGTCTTGACGTTGCTGCTCGGCGAGGTCAGCACCGCCACGGTGTACGCGCCGACGGCGAAGAAGCCGAAGTAGCCGAGGTCGAGCAGGCCGGCGAAGCCGACCACGATGTTCAACCCGACCGCCAGCAGCACGTAAATCGAGACGGTGAAGAGCACCTGGGTGAAGTTCGCACCCGGGGTCGGGATCGGCCCCAGGTACTGGTAGAACTCCTTGTTCGGCAGCGCGTAGAAGAACACGATCAACGCGGCCAGCAGCGCCCAGCGCACCCAGCGCGGCGCCCCCCGCCAGCGCTCGCCGGCCGCCTCGCGGCCGCTGCGCACCCTTTCCAGGACGGTCGTCATGCCCGTGCCCTCCCCAGCGATTCACCCAGCAGACCGGTCGGCCGGAACATCAGCAGCACCACCAGCACGGCAAAGGCGGCAAAGTCCTTCCACTCGCTGCCGAACAGGCCGGACGCGTAGTTCTCCACCACGCCCAGCAGCAGGCCGCCCACCAGCGCTCCGCGCAGGTTGCCGATGCCGCCGAGCACCGCGGCGGTGAACGCCTTGAGGCCCAGCAGGAAGCCCACGCTGTAGGTCAGCGTCTGGATCCGCACGTCGTACAGCAGGCCGGCGACGCCGGCCATGCTGCCGCCGGCGATGAAGACCATCATGATGACCCGGTCCTTGTTCACGCCCATCAGCGCGGCGGTGTTGGGGTCCTGAGCGACCGCCCGGATACCCCGGCCGACCCGGCTGCGGTTGATGAACTGGTCCAGCGCGATCATCATCACCAGGGCGGCGCCGAGGGTGAGCAGTTGCACCCCGTCGATCGGCACACCGAAGAGGTGGAACACCGGCTTCTGGGTGACCAGCATCGGGGCGCCCTCCGGCCGCCGACGGGTGTAGATGCCGAACGCCTCGGAGATCGCGATCGAGGCGCCGATCGCGGTGATCAGGAAGGCCAGCGGCGGCGCGTTGCGCCTGCGCAGCGGCCGGTAGGCCACCCGCTCGATCACCGTCGCCGTGCCCGCCGAGGCGATAGCCGCGACGATCATGGCGACCAGCAGGTAGAACATGACCGAGCCGAGCCCGCTGACCGACGAGTCCTGGTCCAGGCCGAAGCCGTTCCAGGTCCAGATGGCGGCGAAGGCGCCGGCGATGAAAACCTCGGAGTGGGCGAAGTTGATGAGTCTGAGCACGCCGTAGACCAGCGTGTAGCCGAGCGCGACCAGGGCGTAGATCGCACCCTGTGTCAGGCCGGTCGTGGTGAGTTCCCCGAAGTTGGAGAACAGTCCATCGAAGTTCACGGGAGGGACGCTCCGTCAGGTCTGGAGAAAAAGGAGGTGCGGCCGGGAGCGAGCTCCCGGCCGCACCCGCGATCTGTCGTCAATCGCTCGCAGCGACCGTTGTCAGGGCTTCGGGATCTCCTGGTCCGGGACAACCTTGCCGCCCTGCACCTTGAACGCCCAGACCTTCACCTGGTCCGGGTCCAGCTCGCCGCCCTCGACGAACTTGTACTTGGACGCGACGCCCTCGCCGCTGTAGCCCTTCACGAACTCCAGCAGGTCGGCGCGGGTGGTCTTCTTGGCCTTGATGCCGGCGAGCAGGATGTTCGCGGCGTCGTAGGCGGTGTCGCTGTAGGTGCCCGGCTCGACGCCGTTGAGGGCCTTGTACTCCTCGACGAAGGTGCCCCGGGCCTCGGCGGCCGGCTGGCACGGGCAGGTCAGGATGGTGCCCTCGGCCGCGGCGGCGCCGGCGGAGGTGATGTAGGCGCCGTCGTTCACGCCGTCGCCGGCGACCAGCGGCGCGGTGACCCCGGCAGCGGTGAGCTGCTTACGGATCAGGCCGGCCTCCTGGTAGTAGCCGCCGTAGAAGATCGCCTTGACGTTGGCGGCCTTGGCCTTGGTCACCACGCCGGAGAACTCGGTCTGCTTGCCCTCACCCTGGACCTTGTCCGAGCCGACGACCGCGGAGCCGAGGACCTTCTTGACCTCGTCGGCCAGACCCGCGCCGTACGCGGACTGGTCGTCGATGACGAAGACCCGGTCGGCCTTCATCACGTTCTTGATGTAGTTGCCGGCCGCGGGGCCCTGGCTGAAGTCGTTGCCGACCGCGCGGAAGAAGGTCTTCCAGCCCTGCTTGGAGAGGCTGGGCCGGGTGGCGGAGGCGGTGATGTGCACCAGGCCGGCCTCGTTGAACAGCGGGCCGGCGGCCTCGGACTCGCCCGAGTACGCCGGGCCGACGATGCCCAGGATCTTGGTGTCGTCGATGGCCTTCTGGGCCAGACCGGGCGCCTGGTCCGGGCTGCCCTGCGAGTCGAGCTCGGCCAGCTCGACCTTGCAGTCGGCGTTCTCCTTGTTGTACTTCTCGACGGCGAGCTTGACGCCGTTCTTCTCGTTGATGCCCAGCGCCGCCGAGCTGCCGGTCAGCGCGCCGAAGAACGCGATCTTGCTGCCGCAGCCGTCCCCACCGGACGCCGTGTCGTCGCTGCCACTGGAGCAAGCGGTGCCGCCGGCGACGAGCGCCACCATGGCGACTCCACCGATCACGCGTGCGAGCTTCTGCCTCAAGGCCCGAACCCTCCTCCGTCGCATGGTCCGAACCACCCGCTGCCCATTGGCCCTTGCGGGGGGCGGACGAACCAGACCGTCGTCGCCGGTCTGGGCCGGGACGTTATCCCACGGGGGGCTGTGACGTAAGACCCAGAAAGCGGCGTTGACCGAACCGTTACACGCCGTGGCGGATTGGAAGCGATCGCTGTAAGAACCTTCGGGCACGAAGAACTTTCACCTTCTATTCGAAGGTAAGGGGCGCAACCGGGACCACCCGCTACCTATCGACCGTCGGCAACCTCCCCCACCAGGCACGGGACCCCCGACCGTCATCGGCCAGCAACAGTAATCGATCTTCCCCGGCAACCACCGTCAGCACCGTGTCACCACCGTCGGGAACCGCCACCGGCACCGTCACCGCCCGCCACGACGCGCCCCCGTCCGCCGACGCCCAGGCGCCGCGGACCGCCCCGTCGCCGGTCACCGCCACCAGCCAGCGCCCCGGCACCGCCAGACCCGCCACCGACAACACCCCCGGCCCGCCCGCGCCGAACCCCCCGGCCCGCCGCCACCCGGCGTCACCGTCGGCCCGCCACGCCGCGAAACCGTCCCGCACCGGGCCCACCGCCACCGCCACCCCGTCGAGCACGGCCACCCGCTCCGCCTGCCCCCGCCCGTCCGGGACCGGCAGCACCGCCCGCCGCCAGCTCCGCCCGTCCGCGGAGGTCCAGGCCAGCGGCGTCAAAGCGGTGCCGCCGGCCGGCAGCAACGCCCCCACCACCAGCCAGCCCGACCCCCGGGCCACCACGTCGTACGCCGCCGTGCGCCCCCGGGCGTCCCCGGCCAACTCCGCCGCGCCCGCCACCAGCGTGAAACCCTCCGCGTCCGGCGACGTCCAGACCGCCGCCCCGTCCACCCGCGCCCCGGCGATCAGCCAACCGCCCGGCCCCACCGCCAACCGGTTGACCGCCACCGCCCGCGGGCCACCGAACAGCTCGAACGCCGCCGGCACCTCGCGCAGCGCGCCGACGGCCCCCCGCACCCAGGTACCGGTACGCGGGTTGCCGTGCACCCCGCCGTTCTTCGCGCCCAGCGCCGCCATCCGACCGTCGACGCAGGCCACCGCGGAGAGCACGTGCTGCCGGCCGTAGAAGGTGCGCGCGTCGACCGGCACCGGCGCCCAGCTCTCGCCGTCCGCACTGGACCAGGCCGCCGGCCGGGTCGCCCCGAGGGCGCCGGCCACCGCGCCCACCAGGTACCACCGGTCACCGCAGAACGCCCCGGCGCGCAACACCAGCCGGCCCGGCGAACCGGGCGGTGCCGGCAGGCTCAGCTCCCGCCAGGCCGGGCGCAGCGGCTCCGACCGGGCATCCTCGCCCCTGGGGTCCATGCCCTGCCGGTCGGCGCCGCCCCGGGGGCCCGCGTCGGGCCGGTCGCCGCCGTCGCAGCCGGCGAGCAGCACGGCGAGCAGCCCGAGGACCGCGAGCGCACGCCGAGGGGACACGGATCCGATGCTATCGATCCCGCCCGGCCCGATGGGGAGTCCGACGCGCCGGCCGGCGTCGGCGGGTCCGGCGGCCCGGGGCGGCGGGCGCGCGGTCAGGCGGTCGGCTGGGCGACCTCGCCGCCGGCGGTCTCCGCGAGGATCCGCTCGGCGACCTCCTTCATGGTCATCCGGTGGTCCATCGCCGTGCGCTGGATCCACTTGAAAGCCTGCGGCTCGGTCATCCCGTACGTGGTCATCAGCGCGCCCTTGGCCCGCTCGACCGTCTTGCGGATCTCCAGCCGGTCGGTGAGCCCGGCGACCTCCGCCTCCAGGGCGGCGATCTCCGAGTAACGCGACAGGGCGATCTCCACCGCCGGCACCAGGTCGCTCTTCTGGAAGGGCTTCACCAGGTACGCCATCGCGCCCGCCGCCCGGGCCCGCTCCACCAGGTCACGCTGGCTGAACGCGGTCAGGATGATCACCGGGGCGATCCGGGCTCCGGCGATCCGCTCGGCGGCGGCCAGCCCGTCCATGATCGGCATCTTGATGTCGAGGATGACCAGGTCCGGCTTGAGCTCCTCGGCCAGCCGGACGGCGGTCTCGCCGTCGCCGGCCTCGCCGACGACCTCGTAGCCCTCCTCGACCAGCATCTCGGCCAGGTCCAGCCGGATGAGCGCCTCGTCCTCGGCGATCAGTACGCGCCTGCGCTCGGCATCCGTCTGCGTCTCGGCCACGAGCCACTCCCACCAGTCTGAGCCCGACACCCGCCGTCCCGGGTGTCGCCGGCCCTAGCCTAGTGGGTAGTCTGTCAAGGCCGAATTACGGAATCGCCCCCGTAGCCCAACTGGCATGAGGCAATGCACTCAAACTGCATAAAGTGTGGGTTCGAGTCCCACCGGGGGCACCGAAGATGTCGTACGAGTGTTCGAAGATGACGTCGTGCACCCGCTTGAGATCCGCTTCCGCGCTCGTCAGCAATACCTGGCAGGCAGCACTGTCGCGGAGGTCGCCCGCCACCTTGGTTTGCCCTATCCGACCGTTCGGCACTGGTGCAAGGACCGAACGGAGCCGAAGCAGCTCGGCAGCCAAGTGCGGTGCTTCCGTTGCCGGTCGGACGTCGACAATCCGACAGAACCAGCGGCCTACGCCTATCTCCTCGGCCTCTACCTGGGCGACGGCCATCTGGTCACTACCGCACGTGTCCCCGTCCTCCGCGTCTACTGCGCCGACGCATGGCCCAACCTGATCGAACTGTGCGACAAGGCGATGCGTGACGTCATGGCCAGTTCCGTCCAGCGGGTCCGAAAGCGCGGTTGCGTAGGAGTGCAGAGCTACGGGACCCACTGGCCCTGCCTGTTCCCTCAACACGGTCCGGGCAAGAAGCACGAGCGGCCAATCGTCCTCGCCGACTGGCAGCGCAAGATCGTCGAGCGCCATCCCGGTGACTTCCTGCGCGGCCTGTTCCACTCCGACGGGTGCCGGGTCAGCAACCGAGTCACGGTCCGCGGCAAGGGGTACGTCTATCCCCGCTACATGTTCACCAACGAGTCCGCCGACATCATGGGTCTCTGCCAGTGGGCGCTCGACGTGCTCGGCATCGCCTGGAAGATGAACCGCCACAACTCCCTGTCGGTCGCCCGCCGGGAGGCCGTCGCCGCCCTCGACCGCCACGTCGGCCCGAAGTCATGACACCCGTCGCACAGGCCGCCAGCAGGCGGCCGGAACCGCGGCCGTCGACAACGGCCACGACGAGCCGAAAGGCGAGGCCGGGTCAGATCGCGGCGAGCGCCCGCTCCAGATCCGCCCGCAGATCCTCCGGGTCCTCCAGCCCCACGGAGATCCGCAGCAGCCCGCCGCACGGCTTGGCCTCCCCCGCCACCGGTCGGTGGGTGAGCGAGGCCGGATGCTGGATCAGGGTGTCCACCCCGCCGAGCGACACCGCGTGGGTGATCAGCTGGCAGGCCGCGGCGACGGCCGCGGCGACGGGCGCGCCGCCGCGTACCTCGAAGGCGAGCAGGCTGCCGGTGCCGGACATCTGGCGGCCGACCAGGCCGGCCGGATCGTGGACCACGGGGTGGTGCACCCGGACGACGGCCGGGTGGCCGGCGAGCCAGCCGGCGAGCTTCTCCGCGCCGGCCTGCTGGGCGCGGACCCGCAGCGGCAGGGTCTGCAGGCCCCGGTGCAGCAGGTAGGCGCCGAGCGGGTGCAGGACGGCGCCGGTGACGGCGCGCACCTGGCGCAGCCGGGCGGCCCAGTCGGCGTCGCAGGCGACGACGCCGGCGAGCACGTCGCCGTGCCCGCCGATGCTCTTGGTGGCGCTGTGCAGCACGAGGGCGGCGCCGTGCCGGGCGGGCTGCTGGAGCACCGGGGTGGCGACGGTGTTGTCGACGAGCAGCGGGGCGTCGCCGGCGGCGGTGGCGAGCGCGGCGATGTCGACCAGGTCGAGGGTCGGGTTGGCGGGCGTCTCGACGATCACCAGGGCGGTGTCGGGGCGTACGGCGGCGGCGACCTCGTCGGGGCGGGCCCAGCTGACCTCGGTGCCGAGCAGCCCGGTGGCGAGGACGTGGTCGGTGCCGCCGTAGAGCGGGCGGACGGCGACGACGTGCCGCTTTCCGTCGCGGGTGGCGGCAAGGATGGTGGCGGTGAGGGCGGCCATGCCGCTGGCGAACGCGACCGCCGCAGCGGTGCCTTCGAGCTCGGCGAGGGCGGTCTCGAAGCGGGCCACCGTCGGGTTCCAGAGCCGCTGGTAGACGGCGCTGGCGCCGGGCGGGAGGGTGCCGCCGGTGGCGAGCAGCTCGTACGCGTCGCCGCCGCCCTCGACCGACGGCAGCGGGTTGGTGGTGGAGAGGTCGATCGGCGGCACGTGGACGCCGAGGGCTGCGAGGTCGTCGCGGCCGGCGTGCACGGCCCTGGTGTCCACGGTCGTCATGCCGGAAGCGTCGAACAATAGCCTGATCAAAGGCAAGGCTTCTGAAGATGATTCTGCATAAGTCGCTTTCGTTGTCGCAGAGTTCGCGGAAGGATGACCACATGCCCACTGCGCCGAATGATGTGCGGCCGTTCGCCGCGCTGGACGACGTCGACCGAGCGATCCTCACCGAGCTGGCCGCCGACGGCCGGCTGCCGAACAACGCCCTCGCCGAGCGGGTGGGGGTGGCCCCCTCGACCTGCCTGACGCGCACCCGGGCGCTGCGCGACTGCGGGGCGATCCGCGGTTTCCACGCCGAAGTGGACCCGGCGGCGGTGGGCTTGCCGTTGCAGGCCCTCGTGTCGGTCCGGCTGGCCGCGCACGAGCGGGCGGCGGTGGACGCCTTCCGGGCCCGGTCGGTGCGGCTGCCGGGGGTGGTGTCGGTGTTCCACGTGGCCGGCGCGGAGGACTACGTGCTGCACGTGCGGGCGGCGTCCGGGGACGCGCTGCGGGACTTCGTGCTCGACCATCTCGCGGTGGACCCGGCGGTGCAGCACACCCAGACCAGCCTGATCTTCGAGCAGGCTCGGGGCATGGGCTGACGGCTGGCCGGTAGGCAGGTCGGGTTCGGCCCCGCCCACCGGACGCCAGTCACGGTGCGTAGCGGTAGAGCTTGTGGTCGCTGTTGTAGTAGAGGTTGCCGTACTGGTCGACGGCGAGGTGGTCGACGGGGTGCTGCGTGTCGCCGGTGACCAGTCTCGTCACCTCCAGGGTCGTTTTGTTGATCTTGAACAACGTGTGGCCGATGACGCCGTACACGTTGGCCGTGTCCTGTGGGACGGTGGTGAGCTTGGCGTCCTCCCAGATGCCGTACTTGTAGTCGATCTCCAGGAACTTGTTGGTGGGGGGCGTGGTGAACTTCGCCGTGGCCGGGTCGAAGATGAACAGCTGCCCCTCGGCGAGGCCCCAGATCTTGCCGTCGACCACGGCGAGCGCGGTGAGGGCGGTGACGCCCGCCGGCATCGGGTACTCGGTCTTGGTGTTCGTGGCCGGGTCGTAGACGAAGAACCGCGCCTCGGTGGCGCGAGGGATGTTCTCCACCCCGAGGCCGCCCCGAATCGTGCTGCCGCCATAGAGCTTGCCGTTGTGGTACGCCAGCGCCACCACACCCTGGTCCTGGATGAAGTTCTGGTAGACCGTGGGCTCGCCCCTCGTGGTCAGGTCGTAGACGGAGAGGGCCCCGTTGAAGGCGCCGTACTTCGGCACCGTGCCGACGAAGAGCTTTCCGCCGCCGACGACGAGCGCGTACGGCCGGTCCTGGCCATACCCCGACAGGTAGAAGAGCCGGCTCGGGTTGACGCCCTTCTCCCAGGGAAGGGTCGGGTCGTACTCGTAGACCTGGGCGCTCGGGTAGGTGGCGAAGTAGGTCTTGCCGCCCTGAGTGGTGATGACCTCGGCCTGGGTGAGGCCCCACCGCACCGGCTCGTCCGGGACCGTGTCGTTGCCGTCGCCGCGCACCGGCTGGTACGCCCCGGTGCCGCCGACCAGGAACCCGCCGGTGTAGATCTTGCCGTCGGAGCCGGCGCCGATGGCGCTGATGTCCTGCGCGAGTCGGGGGGTGCCGGTGACCACCTTGGTCTCGCCCCGCCGGCCCGCCGTGTCGTACTTGAACAGGTAGGTGTCGCCGTCCGAGCCGTGGCCGACCATGACCAGCGTGGTGCCCGGCCAGGCGGCCTGGTCGGCGAGGTCCACCCAGCCGAAGCTGCTGGTGGTGATGGGGGTGGTGATGCCGAGCGGGGTGAACGTCTTCGCCGCGATGTCGTACTCCTGGAGCTGGCCGCGGCTCATCACGTAGACCTTGCCGTTGCGCTCGGGCGACACGGCGAGCGCGGACTTGTCCAGGTACGCCTCCTCGACCGCGGTCAGCGTGCCGTTGGAGCCCTCGACGATCCTGAGGACGGAGAGCGCCCCGCTGGCCATCACCATGAAGAGCCGACCGCCGGTCCAGGTGAGACCGCCGACCATGGTCTCCGGCGCGGTCGCGTACCGTGCCGGAAGGCCGATCTCCTGCTTCTTGGTCGTGATCCGGTTGTACGCGACGAGCGCGGCGCTGGTGCCCATGCCGAGGTACGTGGTCTCGGTCGCGGGGTCGAAGGCCAGGCTGCGCACGTACAGCTTGCCGGGCAGCATCGGCGCGCCGATGGTGACCACGTTGTACCCCGGCTGGTACGTGAAGTAGCCACCGCTGTCGTAGGTGCCGCCGTAGACCCGCCCGTTGAGGCCAGGGGTCAGATCCCAGACGACGGTGTCGCCGGCCACGGCCTGGCCCAGGTCGATGACGCCGGTGATGCCCGGGACGTGGCGGAACAGGTGGCCGTTCTGGGTGGTGCCGAAGTAGACCGAGCCGTCGGTGGCGGTGGTCGCGGCCCAGCCGACGGATGCGCCAGGCAGCTTGGTGGCGGAGCCGGTGACGACCGCGTTGGTGTCGACGTCGATCGTCGCGAACTGCGCGGGGTTGGCGACGACGTCGTTGGAGCTGGTGAAGACTCCGTACACCTTGTCCTGGTTGGCACCGAGGCCGAAGGTGCTGCCGTTGACCTGGGCGGAGTCGATCTGCTCACCCAGGTCGGTGAGCTGGGCGGAGACCGCGACCTCGTCGACGTAGAAGGAGCCGACGTTGTCCTTGGCAGAGTAGGGCAGCACGGTCATGCGGGTGGTGCCGGTCGGGGCCGACCCGCTGATCCGGACGTTGCTCCATGTCCCCGGTGCGCCGCTCGACACGGTGTAGAAGTTGCCGACCAGCGTGTTCGCCGCGTCGTAGAAACGCAGGTAGAGCGACGGCGTGCCGGACTCGGCGTAGAACCGGGCGAAGGCGGTGTAGCGGGTGCCCGCCTTCGCGGTCATCGAGCCGCTCTCCAGCCCGATGCTGCTGACGCCGCTGGAGTCGGTGATCCGAGCACTGCGCTGGCCGCTGGACACCGGGGCCGGGGACGTCGCCACCGTGGCGGTGGTGTTCGCGTCCCCGCCGAACTGCTTCCACCCGGCGAGATCGTTCTCGAAGCTGCCGTTGGTGAAGGCCAGGTCGGCGGCGTGCGCCGGCGACGAGGCCCCGGCCACCACCGCCAGCAGCAGCGCCGCGGCGGTCGCAACCGCCCGCCGGCCCAGATGAGGCCGACTTCGTACGTGACTCACTGCCATCACTGCCCCGTGTCACATTGATCGATGGACGGCTCACGATATGGCAGGATCGTCTTCCCCGCAGCCCCGCGACGGGGCTGCGCGCCGGCCGGGCCTGACCGGCGATGTGACGTGGATCAGGGCCGGAACAATCGGGGCCCGGGGTTGGTTGTTCACATCCGTGATCGACGTACCGGTGTCTGTTCTTGATCTTGCGCCCGTGGCCCGTGGGGCGTCCGCCGGGGAGGCCCTGCGGGCCACCACCGAGCTGGCGCGCCGCACCGAGGAGCTGGGCTACCGGCGGTTCTGGGTGGCCGAGCACCACAACATGCCGGCGATCGCCAGCTCCGCGCCGGCGGTGCTGCTGGCCCACCTGGCGGCGCACACCTCGACGATCCGGCTGGGCTCCGGTGGTGTGATGCTGCCCAACCACGCGCCGCTGGTGGTGGCCGAGCAGTTCGGCACGCTGGAGGCGCTGCACCCGGGCCGGATCGACCTGGGCATCGGCCGCGCGCCGGGCACCGACCAGGTGACCGCGCTGGCGCTGCGCCGCACCATGGAGGGGCTGTCGGCGGAGGGTTTCCCGCGCGAGCTGGCGGACCTGATGAACTACTTCAGCGGCGACGAGCCGGGGCAGATCACCGCCACCCCGGGGCTCGGCCAGTCCCCCTCGGTCTGGCTGCTCGGGTCCAGCGGCTTCAGCGCCCAGCTGGCCGGGCTGCTCGGGTTGCCGTTCTCGTTCGCGCACCACTTCAGCGCGCGGAACACGCTGCCCGCGTTGCAGCTGTACCGGCAGAACTTCCGCCCGTCGCGCTGGCTGGAGGAGCCGTACGCGATGGTCGCGGTCAACGTGGTCTGCGCGGAGACCGACGAGCGGGCCGAGTGGCTGGCCGGGCCGAGCGCGCTGTCGTTCCTCAAGCTGCGCTCCGGTCGGCCGGAGCCGCTCGCGACGCCCGAGGAGGCGGCGGCGTACCCGTACAACGAGTTCGAGCGCGAGTTCGTCCTGCAGCGCCGGGACGGGCAGGCGATGGGCTCGCCGGAGACGGTCCGCCGGCAGCTCGGCGACCTGGTGGCGCGCACCGGCGCGGACGAGCTGATGATCACGACCATGGTGTACGACGTGGCCGAGCGGGTGCGCTCGTTCGAGCTGGTCGCCGACGAGGTGGCCGGCGGGCTCACGCGGAATGCCTGAAACACGCTCTTCATGCCCACGTCACCCCACCGTCGCGCGGCGCCCCTAACTTGGTGACCGGTGGTGGTACGGCACTCCCGGTCGGGACGGGTCGGGGGTGCTGCGGTGTGGTGCACCGGGTCGCCAGCTGTGCGGATTCCGCGGCTGGCGACCCGGTGCCTGCTTTCCCGGCCCGCCCCGCGCGCAACGGCCGCCCGGCACCGAAGCCCCCTTGTCCGTACGGGATCGGTTTGGTCGACTCTTCGGATGGCTGAGCACATGGACCCGGAGGAGTTCCGCCGCGCCGGGTACGCCGTGGTGGACTGGATCGCCGACTACTGGACGACGCTCGGGAACCGACCGGTGACCTCGCAGGACCCGCCGGGCGCGGTGGCCGCGGCACTGCCCGCGGCCCCGCCCGAGCACGGCGAGCCGGTGGCGGCCGTGCTCGCCGACCTGGACACCCTGATCGCGCCCCGGCTGACCCACTGGCAGCACCCCGGGTTCTTCGGCTACTTCCCGGCCAACACCTCCGGCCCCAGCGTGCTCGGCGACCTGGTCAGCTCCGGGCTCGGCGTGCAGGGCATGCTCTGGGCCACCGGCCCGGCCTGCACCGAGCTGGAGACGGTGATGCTGGACTGGCTCGCCGGGCTGCTCGACCTGCCGGAGCGCTTCCGCTCGACCGGGCGGGGCGGCGGGGTGATCCAGGACTCCGCCTCCTCAGCCACCCTGGTCGCCACGCTGGGCGCGCTGCATCGGGCCGGCGGGGGCCGGTGGCGCACGGTGGGCGTCGACCGCCGGTACCGGGCGTACACGTCCACCCAGGGGCACTCGTCGATCGAGAAGGCGGCGCGGATCGCCGGGCTGGGCGAGGACGGGGTGCGCCCGATCGAGGTGGACCCGGAGACGCTGGCGATGCGCCCGGAGGCGCTGCGCGCGGCGATCGAGGCGGACCGGGCCGCCGGGGACGTACCGGCCATCGTGGTGGCCACCATCGGGACGACCTCCACGACCGCCGTCGACCCGCTGCCGGAGATCGGGGCCGTCTGCGCCGAGTACGGCGTCTGGCTGCACGTCGACGCCGCGTACGCGGGGGCGGCGGCGGTCTGCCCGGAGCTGCGCTGGTCGCACGCCGGGCTGGAGCACGCCGATTCGTACTGTTTCGATCCGCACAAGTGGCTGCTCACCGGCTTCGACTGCGACGCGTTCTGGGTGGCCGACCGGGGTGAGCTGATCGAGGCGTTGACGGTGATGCCGGAGTTCCTGCGCAACGCGGCGACCGAGTCCGGCGCGGTGATCGACTACCGGGACTGGCAGGTGCCGCTGGGGCGGCGCTTCCGCGCGCTGAAGCTCTGGTTCGTGCTGCGCTGGTACGGCGTCGAGGGGTTGCGGGCGCACATCCGTTCCGGCGTGGCGCTGGCCGACCGGTTCGCCGCCCGGGTGGCCGCCGACGAGCGCTTCGAGCTGGCCGCGCCGCACCCGTTCTCGCTGGTCTGCTTCCGGCTGGGAGCCGGCGACGAGGCGAGCGCCGCGCTGCTGGACCGGGTCAACGGCACCGGCCGGGTGCACCTGACGCACACCCGGATCGCCGGGCGGTACACGCTGCGGCTCGCGGTCGGCTCGCCGCTGACCGCCGAGGAGCACGTGGACGAGGCCTGGGAGCTGTTGGCGGCCGCGGCGACCGACCTCCTCGCCGGTTGACGCCGCCGGCCCCGCCTTCGCGGGGGCGCGGGTGACGCACGAGCGTGATACCTGAGAGGAATTTTGATGCCTCGGAGGTATCACGCTCATCGTGATGTCGCCTTGCCCGCCCCTCACGCTGCATCACGGCGAGGACGGCATCCGGCCGCCGGGGGCTCGGCGGGCATATCCCCGCCGGTGGTCAACGGTCGGCGGCGGCCAGCCGGGGCGCGGACCGGGCGGGCTCGGCGGTCGCGGGGTGGGCGGTCGCGGACAGGGCGGCGTCCACGGTGTCACGGGCCCGGCGGGTACGGCGCAGCGCGCGCACGGCCAGCGTCAGCGCGACCGCCCAGCCGACGGCGAGCAGTGCGTAGGCCGCCGGGCGGGCGGCGCCGCCCAGCTCGCCGGCGCGCAGCAGGGTGCGGGCGTTGGTCAGCACGATGACGCCGCCGATGGTCGCGCCGAGCAGTTGGGCCGGGACGACGCGGACCAGCCAGGCGGCGACCGGCGCGGCGATCAGGCCACCGACCAGCAGCGCGGCCACCGTGGGCAGCAGGAAGCCCTGGCTGCCCAGGCCGATCAGGAAGCCGATGCTGGCCGCGCCGGCGACCACGAACTCGGCGGTGTCGACGGAGCCGATCACCTTGCGCGGCTCCAGCCGGCCGGAGACCAGCAGCGCGGGCGTGGCGACCGGGCCCCATCCCCCGCCGCCGGTGGCGTCGACGAAGCCGGCGACCAGGCCGAGCGGGCCGAGGAACCGGCCGCGCAGCCGCCCGGCGGCCGGCCGGGGGCGCAGCGGCCGGGAGAAGCGGACCAGCAGGTACGCGCCGAGCACGAAGAGGATGCCCGCCATCCACGGCGCGGCCGACTCGGTGGAGATCGCGCTGAGGAAGGTGGCCCCGGCGAAGGCGCCGAGCGCGCCCGGCACGGCGATCCGGGCGACCACCCGCCAGTCGACGTTGCCGAAGCGCCAGTGCGCGACGCCGGCGGCGAGCGTGGTGCCGATCTCGGCCAGGTGCACCGAGGCGGAGGCGGCGGCCGGGGCGACCCCGGCGAAGAGCAGCAGGGTGGACGAGGTCAACCCGTACGCCATGCCGAGCGCCCCGTCGACGAGTTGGGCGGCCAGCCCGACCAGGGCGAGGACCAGAAGCTTGCGCACGCGCACCCCTCCGAACTTCTCGGCATCTCCTATCGACTTGGTCGACAATGCGGCACGACGGGGGCCGGGTCAAGTCCCCTGTCGGTGGGTGGGACGCGCCGGACGGGTGGGCCCGGGCTCAGCTCCAGGCGCGGGGGTCGGCGGCCAGCTCGGTGATCCGGTCCGGCAGCGCCCCGGCGGCGACGTCGCCGATGCTCACCTGCTCCAGGATCTCCCGCTCGCTGGCCCGCAGCGCGATCCAGACCTCCTGCAACGACCGGGCCGGGCCGTGGTAGCCGAGCTCCTCGGGGCGCTGCCCGCGCACGTGGGCCAGCGGCCCGTCGATGACCCGGATCACCTCCGCCAGCGAGATCTCGGCGGCGGGCCGGGCCAGCCAGTAGCCGCCCTCGGGCCCGCGCTGGGCGTGCACGATGCCACCCCGGCGCAGCTGGAGCAGGATGCTCTCCAGGAACTTCGGCGGGATTTCCTGGGCCCGGGCGATCTGCTCGGCGGTCACCGGGCGGGACCGCCCGGCACTCGCGCCGTCGGCGACCGAGGCCAGCTCGGCGGCCGCACGGAGGGCATAGTCGACCCGGGCGGAGAGGCGCATGACGGCAAGGCTAGTCGGCTGACCAGCCCGCCGGGTCGCCGCCCTCCACCGAACGGCCGACCGGTCCGGCGCCTCGCCGGCCGGCGCGCATCCCACAGTCGGCCGGGCGGCACCGCACGGTGGCGCGGCCATGGCACCATACCCGTGTCGCCGGCGTGGGTGCCGGAGGACCACCCACCCTCGCACACGCGAGCACCGCCGGCCGATAGGGGCAGCGACAGCGATGCCGGACGTAACGCCGCTGAATCCGCGGGACCCGCGGCAGGCCGGGCCGTACGAACTGCTCGGCCGGCTCGGCGCGGGCGGCCAGGGCGTGGTCTACCTGGGCCGCGACGCGCAGGGCCGGTGGGTCGCGGTCAAGGTGATCAACGTGGACCTGCACCAGCACCCGCGGGCAAAGTCCCAGTTCGCCAAGGAGATCGCCGCCGCCCGGCGGGTGGCGCCGTTCTGCACCGCGCAGATCCTCTTCGCCGACGTCGACGGCGACCTGCCGTACGTGGTGAGCGAGTTCATCGAGGGCGTCACCCTGCAACGGCACGTGCGGGAGCACGGCCCGGTCGCCGGGAACCCGCTGCACCGGCTGGCCGTGGGCACCGCCACCGCGCTCGCCGCGATCCACCAGTCCGACGTGGTGCACTGCGACCTCAAGCCGGACAACGTGATCCTCGGGGCCGACGGCCCCCGGGTGATCGACTTCGGCATCGCCCGGGCGCTCGACGTGACCGAGACGATGACCAGCCGAATCATGGGCACCGCCCCCTACATGGCGCCGGAGCGGTTCCGTGACGAGGAGGTCGGGCCGGCCAGCGACGTGTTCGCCTGGGCGGGCACCATCGCCTTCGCGGCGGCGGGGCGGCCGCCGTTCGGCACCGGGGCGGTGGCCGTGGTGATGCACCGGGTCCTGCACGACCCGCCCGAACTGACCGGGCTCTCCGGCCCGCTGGCCGACCTGATCGCGCAGTGCCTGGACAAGGACCACCGGGTCCGGCCCCGCGCCGAGGAGGTCCTGCTGCGGCTGCTCGGGGACGGCGCGCGCGCCGGGACGGACCTGCCGATCCAGTCCGTGCTGCGGGCCGGCAACGCCGCCGCCGCCACCCAGCCGGTGGCCCGCCCCCAACCGACACCGGCACCGGCACCGCCGGCGCCCACAGTGGTCGACCAGCCGCTCGCGCCGGCGCCCACAGTGGTCGACCAGCCGCTCGCACCGGCGCCGCGGCAGTCGGCGCCGGCCCCGAACCGCCCGCGGGACGGCCGGGCCGGGCCGGCCCGCCCGGACGGCTGGGCCCGGCGGCTGCGCCGGCAGTACGCCGACCCCTGGGGCGTCTCGACCGCGATCTTCCTCGGCTCGGTCGGCGCGGCCGCCGGGTACGTCGCGTCGACCGCCGTGGGCACCGCCACCGCCGTGGGCGCGGTCACCTTCGTCGTGGTCTACGGTGTCCGTCTGCTGGTCGCCGCCGCGCTGACCACAGCCGCCGAACCGGACGGTCCCCCGCCCGTCGCCACCGACCAGCCCGTGCCGGCACCCCGTACCGGCGCCTGACCCGCCGACCCCCCTGGAGGACCCGATGGTCACCGGTCAGCGTCCCGCCCGGCCGTGGCTGCCGTACGCGGCGGCCGTGGTCGCCGGACTCGCGGTCATCGCCGCGGCGTACCTGTTCGTCCGGCCGGCGCCCGACGCAAACCGGGCCGACTGCGTGGCGTTGGAGGTCAACTCCTCCACCGAGAAGAGCGAGCTGGTCGGGCGGCTCGCCGAGCGGTACAACGCCGCCGACCGGCGCTTCGGCGGACGCTGCGCCAAGGTGAGCGTGCACGGCCTGAACTCGGGCGAGGCGATGGAGGCGCTGGCCGGCGACTGGGCGCGCACCCGGTCGCAACTGCCGGCGCCGCAGGTGTGGCTGCCCACCTCGTCGCTGTGGACCGGGCAGCTGCGCATCCTCG
This sequence comes from Micromonospora sp. NPDC050200, assembly GCF_040656135.1. Classification (NCBI taxonomy): domain Bacteria; kingdom Bacillati; phylum Actinomycetota; class Actinomycetes; order Micromonosporales; family Micromonosporaceae; genus Micromonospora; species Micromonospora sp. NPDC050200. The sequence goes on along the minus strand of NZ_JBFALG010000011.1, from coordinate 66,310 downwards.
ACAAGGCGGCGGGCCGGGCCCCGCAGACTCCCGACCGGTACCCGTCGATCGCGAACAGTCCCCTGGTCATCGCCATGCCCCGGGACAAGGGCGAAGTGGTGCAGCAGCGCGGCCCGCTCGGCTGGGCGGACGTCCTCGGCCTCTCCGGCGACACCGGCTGGGCGGCGTTCGGGCGGCCCGAGTGGGGCCGGTTCACCTTCGGCAAGGACAACCCCCACCTGTCCACCTCGGGGCTGGCCGCCACCATCGCCACCTACTACGCGGCGGTCAACCGGACCAGCGACCTGATCGAGGAGGACCTCGCCCAGCCCGCGGTGACCCAGTTCGTCCGGCGGATCGAGGCCAACGTCTCGCACTACAGCGACGACTCGGTGGACCTGCTGCGCGACCTCGCCGAGGCGGACGCCGCCGCCACCACCGGCGGCGCCCCGGCCACCGACATGAGCGCGATCGTCCTCCAGGAGGAACTGGTCTACCTGTACAACCAGGGCCAGCTCAGCCCCACCCCGGGGCGCAAGCCCCGGGTTCCCCTGGTGGCGATCCACCCGAAGGAGGGGACGTTCAACCTCGACCACCCGTACGTGGTGCTGCCCTCGGCCGACCCGGCGCAGCGCGAGGCCGCCAAGGACTTCCTCGCCTTCCTCCAGGACGCCCCGCAGCAGCGCAGCTTCGCCGAGCTGGGCTTCCGGGACAAGGAACGCCGCCCCGCCGATTCGCTCCTGGCCGCGGTGCCCGGGCCGGGCGCCGACCCGCTCAACTACTTCGACCCGCCGGAGCCGGAGGTGGTCGACGCGATCCTCGACGGGTGGGACACCCTGCGCAAGAAGGCCAACATCCTGCTCGCCGTGGACACCTCGGGCTCGATGAAGGCCAGCGTCGGCGACCAGACCCGGTTCAAGGTGGCGACCGGCGCCGCCGGGAAGGCGATCGGCCTGCTGAACTCCGCCGACCAGGTGGCGCTCTGGTCGTTCTCCAGCGAGACCCCGCAGCGGCCGAAGAAGCCGTACAGCGAGGAGGTGCGGCTCTCGCCGCTCGACCGGGCGGCGTTCACCCGCAAGCTCGCCGGGCTGCGGATCGCGGGCAACACCGCCCTGTACGCGACGGTCCGCGCGGCGCACCGCAACCTGCTCGACAACTACGACCCGAACCGGATCAACGCGGTGGTCGTGCTCACCGACGGCAAGAACGAGTACCCGAAGGACAGCGACCTCGACCGGCTGCTGCGGGACATCGCGCTGGACCCGGAGCGGCCGGTCAAGGTCTTCTGCGTCGCCTTCGACCAGCAGTCCGACCTCGCCTCCCTCGACCGGATCGCCAAGGCGTCCGCCGGCAAGGCGTTCGACGCCAAGGACCCCGCCACGATCGACGAGGCGTTGGTGAAGGTGGTCAGCAGCTTCTGATCACGCGCCGACGCGGCGCAGCAGACCCTCCTGCACGGCGCTGGCGATGTGCCGGCCCTCGGTGGTGAACATCCGGCCGGTGGCCAGCCCCCGTGCGCCGGAGGCCGACGGGCTCCAGCAGTCGTAGAGGAACCACTCGTCGGCCCGGAACGACCGGTGGAACCACAGCGCGTGGTCGAGGCTCGCTCCGACCACGCCACCGGGACCCCAGACCTCGCCGTGCACCGAGAGCACCGAGTCGAGCAGGGTCAGGTCGGAGGCGTACGTGAGGGCGCACGCGTGCAGCAGCGGATCGTCCGGCAGCTTGCCGTCGATGCGCATCCAGACCCGCTGGTACGGGTCGGCGGGGCGGTCGCCGGGGCGTACCCAGCCGGGCTCGCCGACGTAGCGCACGTCGATGGGGCGCGGGATCTGCCCCCAGATGCCGAGCCGCTCCGGGTAGCGGGAGAGCCGGTCGGTCATGGTGGGCACGTCTTCCGGCCCGGGCACGTCCGGCGGCGTCGGGGCCTGGTGGTCCAGGCCCTCCTCCTGCCGCTGGAACGAGGCCGACATGAAGAAGATCGGCTTGCCGTGCTGGAGGGCGACCGAGCGGCGCACCGAGAAGGACCGGCCGTCGCGGACGTTCTCCACCTGGTACTCGATCGGCTCCGCCGGGTCGCCGGGGCGCACGAAGTAGCCGTGCAGCGAGTGCACGAAACGTTCGGGGTCGACGCTGCGTCCGGCGGCCACCAGGGCCTGGCCGGCGACCTGCCCGCCGTACACCCGCTGCGGACCGACCGGGGGGCTCATCCCCCGGAAGGTCATCTCGCCGGTGTGGTCGAGGTCGAGGACCTCCAGCAGCTGGTCGACCGCGGCCTGGCCGGCCGCCGGACGCTCGGTCACTGCAGGGCCCGCGCGGAGGCCGCGTCGACCAGCGAGCCGAGCTGGTGCACCCGCAGCGTGTTGGTGGAGCCCGGGGTGCCGGGCGGGCTGCCCGCCACGATCACCACGTAGTCGCCGGGATTGGCCCGGTTGAGGCCGAGCAGTGCCTGGTCGACCTGGCGGAACATGTCGTCGGTGTGCTCCACGAACGGCATCAGGAAGGTCTCCACGCCCCAGCAGAGGGCGAGCTGGTTGCGCACCTCGGGCACCGGGGTGAAGGCCAGCAGCGGCAGGTCGCAGTGCAGCCGGGAGAGCCGCTTTACGGTGTCGCCGGTCTGCGAGAAGGCGACCAGTGCCTTGGCGCCGATGGCCCGCGCGATCGAGGAGGCGGCGACGGTGAGCGCGCCGCCGTGGGTACGCGGGTCGTGCTGGAGCCGGGGCACCCCGATCGAGCCGGACTCGGTGGTGGTGACGATCTTCGCCATGGTGCTGACGGTGAGCACCGGGTACTTGCCGACGCTGGTCTCGCCGGAGAGCATCACCGCGTCCGCGCCGTCGAGCACCGCGTTGGCGACGTCCGAGGCCTCGGCGCGGGTCGGGCGGGAATTCTCGATCATGGAGTCGAGCATCTGGGTGGCCACGATGACCGGCTTGGCGTTCTCCCGGCAGAGCTGCACGGCGCGCTTCTGCACCAGCGGCACCTGGTCCAGCGGGAGCTCGACGCCCAGGTCGCCGCGGGCGACCATGACGCCGTCGAAGGACAGCACGATGGCCTCGAGGTGGTCGACCGCCTCGGGCTTCTCCACCTTGGCCAGCACCGGGCGGTGCACGCCCTCCTCGGCCATGATCGCGTGCACGAGCTTGATGTCCTCCGCCGAGCGGACGAAGGAGAGCGCGATCATGTCGACGCCGAGGCCGAGGGCGAAGCGCAGGTCCTCGGCGTCCTTCTCGGACAGGGCCGGGACGCTGACCGCCACGTTGGGCAGCGAGACGCCCTTGTTGTTGGAGACCGGGCCGCCCTCGGTGACCAGGCAACGAATGTCGTTGCCGGTGACGTCGCTGACCTCGACGGCGACCCGGCCGTCGTCGATCAGCAGCCGGTCGCCCGGCTTCACCTCCTGCGGCAACTTGCGGTAGGTGCAGGAGACCCGCTCCTTGGAGCCCAGGATGTCGTCGCCGGTGATCACCACGGAGTCGCCGGTGCGCCACTCGTGCGGGCCGTCGGCGAACCGGCCGAGGCGGATCTTGGGGCCCTGGAGGTCGGCCAGGACGGCGACCGGGTGCCCGGAGGCGTCGGCCGCCTCCCGCACCAGCCGGTACACCGACGCGTGGTCGGCGTGACTGCCGTGGCTGAAGTTGAGCCTGGCCACGTTCATGCCCGCCTCGACGAGCCCCCGGATCCGCTCGGGAGACGAGGTGGCAGGGCCAAGAGTGCAGACGATCTTCGCGCGGCGGTTCACGCCCATCAGGCTAGTCTCTCCTCCGGGTCGACCGGCGGGCCGACCCCTTTCGGACTTGCGGAACAGTTGTCCATCGACGCGCCGCCGGGGCGCGGGGCCGGTGGGCACGGGGCCGCACCGGGGGACGTCGGGAGTGGCGGGCATCGGCGACCGCGCGCCGGGAATCGTACCGCTCGTGCGCACCCGCCGCCGGGGGCGCTCCCGCGCCCGCGAGGCACGCCCGCCGGGGCGCCGCCCACCCCACGCCGATGGCCTCCGGCAGCGTGGGTACGGCGGAGCAGATCGCCTCTGGTCGTCGCGGCAGCGGGCGACCAGCGCGGGAGCGCGGGCCCTCCCAGCGGGCACCCGCCCGGCGACCACCGCCGCCACCCGGGCGACAGTCGCCTAGCTCTGCGCCTTGGCCAGCGGAAACTCCAGCGAGCCGGCCGGGCAGAGGAAGGTCATCACGTCGACCTGGTAGAGCCCCGCCTGCACGGCCGGGTCGGCCTCCATCACGCTGCGCACGTCGTCGACCGAGCCGGTACGGGCCAGCCCGAAGCCGATCGGCGGCGCCGGCTCCCGGGCAGGGCCGTCGACCGACCCGGCGACCAGCACGATCCCCCGCCGCTGCAACGCCTGCATGTGCTCGAAGTGCTCGGCCTGCAAGCGCTGCACGGTCTCGTCCGGCAGCGCCCGACCGGCGGCCCCCGGGTAGAGCACGATGCACTCGTACGTGTCGAGCGCGAAGTCCAGCTGCGGCGTACCCGTCATGGCGCCCCCTCCCGCGCTGCCGGCGTCGCCCCGCGCCGGTCATCCCGACTGGGCACAGCGTCCCACGCGGGGGCGGCGCGCAGCGGCCGCTCCGGCCAACTGCCCCGCCGGCGTACCCGGTTGCCGACCCGCTGGGCCGTTCGTCCGCGGACCTCCACAACCTGGCCGACGCAGTGCGAGGACGTCCTCGACCACTGCGAGCGCGACGACCTGTCGTTCATCCCCGTGATTCCCGATCGCCACCGGCAACCTGACGAAGCCGGGCGGCCCCCTGGACGCCATCGCCACCGGCCACGACGCGACGCCCGCGCAACTCGCGCTCGCCTGGCTGTCGCGCCGATCGCCGGTCATGCTTCCCATCCCGGGTACGTCCTCCGTGGACCATCTGGCGGAGAGCGTGGCCGCCGCCGAGGTGCGGCTCACCGACGACGAGTACGAGGCACCGGCGAAGGCGGCCCGACCGTCGTGCCGAACGGGCGGGCCTCTCCCGTCCGCCCGTTCGCCGGTTCACAGGGCGAAACAGTTGGGCCGGACGGCCGCGTCGGTGAGCACCTGCCGGACCACGGTGTAGGTGGTCCCGTCGAGGACCAGGCCGAGGTGGCCGACCACCCGCAGCGGGCACCAGCTCTGGATCAGCACGTTGGTCGCCCCGTCCGCGAGCGAGGCGTTGTCGATCGGCCAGACCAGCTCGTCCTGCCAGGTCCGTACGGTGGCCCAGCGGAGGGCGCCGGGGGTGTCGTCCCCGTCGTTGAGGGCGGTGAGCAGGTCGGAGCCGATCGACATCTGTTGGCAGGCGACGATGCCGGCGCAGCTGCCGAGGCCGACGAACTTCAGGATGTTGGCGGCGTAGGTGCCCTGCTGCGGGCTGCCCAGGCTGACATAGCGGCCGACGACGTCGGCGCCGCCGAGGAACCTGACGTACCAGCGGGAGACGAGGCCGCCCTCGGAGTGGGCGACGAGGTCCACCTTGGCCGCCCCGGTACTGGCGCGCACCTGGTCGACGTACGTCTTGAAGTCGCGAGCGGACTCGCGAATGTCGCCGAAGCCCAGCCCGGGGAGCTGGTATATGGACACCCGGAAGCCGTCGGCGCGCAGCCGGGCGGCGATCGGCTCGTACGCGATGGAGACGCCGATCAGCCCGCCGATGACGATAACGGGATTGGCGCTCACGGTGGTGGTGGTGGACGTGGCCACGGTGCCGGCGCCGGTGGTCCGGTCGGGGGCGGCCGCGGCGGCGGTGGCCGGGACGAGCAGTGCGGCGACGGCGGTGGTGGCGGCGAGGATCGTTCGGAGCAGCATGGCTGCACCTCCGGTGGGAGGTACCCGGGGAGCCGGGACGGCGGGTGGGGGGGGATCCGATCGATCGTGGGAAGATAATGCGGGTCACAATTCGCACACGTCAATAACAAGTTACGGGCCGGTAACGTGATCTCCCGAGGGGAGTGTGAAGCGGCCTATCGGACGCGGCACCGGAAGGTCCACAAGACATCCACAGTGGTGCGTTTCAGGCGTGTGTCCATGCTGTGACGCGGATACCCGACGGCGTAGCCACCAAGGCAATCTCGCCGCCCCCGATCATCGCCGGCGGCTACGTTCACGTCGGCTCGGAGACCGGCATACTCTGGGCGGTCGATCCGGCCGCCTGGTCCACCCGGGCCGGCACGTCGATTTACCCACCGAACGAAGGCGGTGGTTCCCCGGACCGGGATGGGGGCAGTCAGGGGCGGCTAATCGTCCCGGCGGCCAACGTCCTGATCAGCTACGGACGCTGACCGGGCGCGGCGTCGGGTGTGTCCGCGTGCGGGCCCACCCGACCCGTGCGGGCCTATGGCTCGAACCGTCTCCCAGTGGTGGAGACGAGGCCCCAACCCAGGCAGGCCGGTGGCGTCAGGCTCGGCCAAGAACTCGGTCACGGGCTGCGCGGCCGAACCTTCGCTGAGCAGCGCCAGCCTCAACGGGCATCACGTCGCTTCCTCTAAAAGGCCGCGGGACAACGCGTCCGCCCGAATGTCGAATAGTGGTGTCAATTTGCCCTGCCGAGGAACCTTCCAGGCACTCCAGCCGTTCATCGTCGGCTTGCCCGTCACGGTGGAACCGGCCGGCGATGGCGACTCGAACGTCTCGCCACTGGCCAGCTCAATCTGACCGGCGCTGTTGATGCGGGCCGTGTAACTGGTCTGCTTGTAGGTGAGCGCGAGCTGCTCCCCCGACGCAAGGGCGCCAACCTCGACCAGGCGGGCCACGGTGACTCCCCCGAAGTGCGCTCGGGTCCGCCGAGCCACCGTCTTTGGGACGGGCGGCGCGGTCACGGCGGCAGTCGGTGGCAGGAAGAGACCCAGCCGCCTCGGCTCCCAGATGATGTCACAGAGCCGCTCGTAGAGCTGTTGCCGCATTTCGATCGCCGCGAGGTCGAAGCGGGCGACCGCATGAAACAGCTTCTCCAGGCCGCGCCTCTTGACCAGCCCGTCCGTGAACGGCTTGTTGCGCTGGTGGGTGACCGGATGCAGAGCTGCGGCGAGGTGGTTCTGGCCGCGGTACCACTCCACCTTCTGTTCGAAGGGCGCGTCCTGGTAGCTGGCGTTGTGCGACTTCTGCAGCAGTAGCAGGGCGCCGAGGCGGTTGCGGTACATCCGGAAGTTGGCCTCGTTCTTCACCTCTGCTTGGTGCCGGTCGAACTTGTTCGCCCATACGTGCTCGACCTCGAAGGGCTCACCGCTGTCGAGATACCGGACGATCTCGTCGGATCTACCACACTCGGTTTCGACGAACGCCGTCAGTCGGGCCAGCAGGTATCGAACCTGGCCGAGGTTGTCAGGCCGTAGACCGTACCGCTTCACGCCGGTGAAGTCGATGTCCAACTCGGCGACACGGCACCCCAACACCTTGGAGACCTCGTCGATGTCCCGTGCACGCCGCAGCTCCTGGATGGCCGGAAAGACCTCCGCGTACAGATCCTCCGGCTTGCGGAACCGGTTGTTGACGACCATGCGGACGAAGACCAAGTCCAGGAAGCCGGCCACCCGCCGAGCCTTGTCACGGAACTGGGCGACGGTGTCGTCAGGATCCAGCGCCGCCAGCAGGAACGGCATCTGGTCGATCTCGTTGCGGGCGTTGTAGAAGACCGGTTCGAGGCCCGGCTCGAGCACCTGCGCCGCCGCGTTCAGCGTGCTGAAGCGCTCGGAGAAGTGTACGAGATCCCGCTCGATGAAGCGGGCGAAGTCGGGCGCGTGCACCAGGTTCATGCGTCCCTCGGCGTTGTCCTGAACCCAGCCGTGGAAGGAAACGCCGATGTCTCTCGCTTCGGCCAGATCTTCGGCGTACCGACCGATCAGCAACGCTTGGAGGAACTTCGTCGGCGCCTGTTGAACGCGGGCGCCGAGGGTGGTCAGCACCCTGCTCCAGGCCTCCCCCAGCCGAGGAAGGTTGTCATGGTTCCTGGCTTTCCGGAGCAGGAAGCTCTTCAATAGGTCGGCGGGGCCGAGTTGTACGCCCCGGTCGTTCATGGTCTCGAAGATCTCCCAGCCCTGCCGACGGTCGTTCGCATTGATGCCGACCAGACAGACCCGGTTCAGCAGCCAGTGGATGAACAGCGGTAGGGCCTCGTCCCGAATGTCCTCCGGCAGGATTTCGTTGATCTCCTGGCTACGTTCGTACAGGTTGACGACCGAAGGGCCGGCGTCCGGCGGCAATGTGAACTGCTTGTCATCGAAGATCGCCTCCAGCACCACCGCGCGCTCGTCGGAGCGGATGACATAGGCACGTTCGCCGTAGGAGGTTCCGGCGATCAGCGGTTCGAGAGCGGCGATGTCGTTCTGGTACTCGGGGCGGTCCGCCTCGATCGCCAGCCGTCGCAGGTGGATGAGCAGCAGGTGCAGCGTGGTAATGCGTTGCTGCCCGTCGACGAGCGCCGCCAGATCGTCGTCGCGGTAGTAGACGAACGGTCCGAGAAAGTAGGGCTTGTAGTTGCGCACCTCCCGCCGCTCGTGCCCCGGCGTCCAATCCCCTCTGAAGTGATGGGTGAGGTCATCGATGAGCGCCTTGACGTCCTTCCGGCCCCAGCTGTACTCGCGCTGGTACGGATCGAGCCGGAACTGGAACTGGCTGAACAGCAACTGGATCGTAAAGCCGTCTCCTCGGATGGGAGCGTCGGGCATGTCTGCACCTCCACCAAGTCGGGATCTCGCGATCGAGGGCCGCTCAGGCCGGTTTCGAGTCGGATGCGCCAAGCGCCTCAGCGATGGCGGCAAACTCGCGCAGCGCCGCCTGGAGGTCCTCGACGATCTCCTGGGCGATCACCTCGGGCGGCAGCAGCGCGTCGGCGTCTTCGAGAGAGGCGTCCTTGAGCCAGGTGATGTCGAGGTTCACCTTGTCGCGGGCGATGAGCTCGTCGTAGCCGAAGGCGCGGAACCGCTCGGTCTCCACCCGCTCGGCGCGGTCCTTGCCAGGCAGGTAGCAGTCGACGAAGTCCTGGAGGTGTTCCCGGCGCAGCGGGTTCTGCTTCAGGGTGAAGTGTTGGTTAGTCCGGAAGTCGTACACCCAGAGCTTCTGGGTCCACAGCTCCTCGCGGGCGCGCTTGCGCTCGAAGAAGAGCACGTTGGCCTTCACCCCGCCTGCGTAAAAGATGCCGGTGGGCAGGCGCAGCATGGTGTGCAGGTCATACTGCTTGAGCAGCCGGCGGCGGATGGCCTCCCCCGCGCCGCCCTCGAAGAGCACATTGTCCGGCAGGACGACGGCGGCCCGCCCCTCGATCTCCAGCAGTGAGGCGATGTGCTGCACGAAGTTGAGCTGCTTGTTGGCAGTGGTGGCCCAGAAGTCGGGGCGGTTGATCTCGCCGTCTCCCCGGGAGGAGGCTCGCCCGTCCTCGCCCACCATCCGGATCGAGGAGCTGCGCCCGAAGGGCGGGTTGGCGAGCACCAGACTGTACCGCCGGTCGGGCTCCCTGCCGAGCGCGTCCCTGATCGCGATCAGGGAGTCGCCACCCGGGGTGCCGATGCCGTGCAGCAGCATGTTCATCGCGGCGAGCCGCGCGGTGCCGTCGACCAGCTCAGTGCCGGTTATCGCCCCGTTGGCGAGCCGTCGCCGCTGGTCGGGGGTGAGCGCGCTGCCGTGGTGCCGCTGGATGTGGTCGAACGCGGCGAGCAGGAAGCCGCCGGTGCCGCACGCCGGGTCGGTGATGGTGTCATCGGGGGTGGGCAGCATGCAGTCGACCATCGCGACGGTCAGTGCCCGCGGGGTGAAGTACTGCCCGGCACCGGACTTCGCGTCCTCGGCCCCCTTGGCGAGCAGTTCCTCGTAGGCGTCGCCCTTGACGTCCACGCCCGTGCTCGACCACTCCTCCTTGTCGATCAGGTCGACGATGAGCCGCTTGAGCTTCGACGGGTCCTGGATCTTGTTCTGCGCCTTGCGGAAGATGGTGCCGAGGGTGCCGCCCTCCCGGGCCAGCCCGGTAAGGATGTGCCGGTACTGCACCTCCAGCGCGTCGCCGTCGGCGTCGAGCAGGGTCTGCCAGCTCAGCTCGTCGGGCACAATCTTCTCGGGCTTGATCTTTCGGTCGGCCCGCTCGTCGGCCATCTTGAGGAAGAGCAGGAAGGTCAACTGCTCGACGTAGTCGATGGTCGAAACGCCGTCGTCGCGCAGCACATCGCAGTAGTTCCAGAGCTTCTGCACCAGCCGGCGCGAATCCACAGTGCTCACAGCGGCAAAACCTCCTGCTGGTAGTCGTCGCCGGTCACCCTGGTCGCCGGAGCCGGCAGCTCCTTGCGGGTACGACGTGAGCCCGTCTTCTGCTTCGGCGCGGCGGATGCCCGCTCGGCCTTGATTCGAGCGAGCAACTCCGACGCCGGCTCATCGTTCGGATCCTGCGGTACGAGCCGACCGGCGAACGCCTCCGCCAGCAGCGCGGCTCGCAGCTGATCTGCTTTGCGGCGGGCCGAAGCCACAGCGCCTTCCATACTGTCCAGCAGTGACAGGTACTCCTCGGCCACCTGCACAAGCTTGTCTTGCTCCGACGCCGGCGGGATGGGCACGGGGAACTTCTTCATCTTCCCGAGGCTGATCGAGGCCAGGTTGACGCTCTGAAGTCCGTTGACCTCGAACCAGCGCCGACCGAAGCCGTTGGCGTGCCAGGCCAGCAGCTTGGGGTGCAGCACGTCATCCTTGATGCGGGCACGGAAGACATGGTTCTGATGGATGCAATCCGGCACCTGTCCTTCCCAGATCCAGCCCCTGCCGAGCTTGTCACGGTCGCCGCCCTCGTTCAGGAGTACGTCACCTACGCGCAGCCTTAACTGCTCGGCCTTCTTCGGCGAAACCTTAATGCGGGCGATCTCCGAAAGATCGAGGCGCGCGCGCTGCACGTTTGCAACCCGCAGGTATGGAACTTCAACGAAGTCAGGATCTGATTGCCGCTTGCTGTCTTTGGTCACTCCACCGACGACGTCAGCGAACTCTTCCAGTCGCCTCCATTGCCAAGAATCAGGAATCGTCGGCAACTCGCCGTCCTGCACCCCTGCCGGTTCTAGAGCAAGAGCGGTCCCATGCGCCTTACGGCCCGTCAAATGACCGACCGAGGCCAACAGCATAACCTGATCTCGGAATCGGTTGATGCGACGCTGGAGCTGGGCCAGTTGGGAATTTCCCGCCGCCCAGTTTGAAAGCTGACATTCAAGGGCCGCTACAATCCGGCGCTGCTCGTCGAGGGGCGGGACGGGCACGGGCAACTGAGAAAGGGCTCGCTCATTGATCTTAGGTAGCACGGTGCGAGCTTGGTGGCCGGCTGCCGCAGCCGTAAAGGCACGGCTCAGCATCCAACGAAGAAGAAACCGGCGATCAATATAGCAATCGATTGGATACATGTCGGCGCTACAGAGGCCGTCGAAGCCGACATCGACAACCTTCGCCAGGTACGGGCGAATCTTTGAGTAAACGAGCTGACCAGCACGAAAAAGGTGCTTAGGACTCGTTACTCCATCCTCTGCGATCGTGCGATAAGGCAGAAGCCGCCCAGTACCTGATTCAACATGGTTAGGGGCGACGTGCGGCCAATCCATGAAATCCCGTGGGTCAACGAGGTTGGAGGCCACGCGGGCTACCTCACCAAAGCTAGCCCACCTCCAAGTTGCTGGAATCCCGGACGGGTCGATCATGCGGGAAGCTCCTGGTTCAACTCGTCCAGCAGCGGTTCGGCGCGGTTGCCGAAGGCGTGGGCGTACCCGTCGATGCCGCCGCGCTCGGTGAACGGCGCGCCTTCCAGGTCGTCGGTGGTGATCTCCACGCTGACCGCTATCACATCCTTGATCCTCTCCAGCCACCACTCCTGATCGGCAGTGAAGGTAGCGCCCCCTTGCTCCTGCCGGAGCAGCCACCCACGGAAGCGCTCCTCGACGACGCTGCGGTAGGGGCGCAGCTCCCGATCGAGTCCCAATTCATACCGGATCAGGCTGACGAGGTCCGTCACTCCCCTTCCGCCCGACGCAGCCGAGGTGCGCCCGAGCAGCACGTACGACTTCCACAGCGACTCCGGGGTCCAGGCCTGCGGCGGCCGGGCGATCCGCGCCGCCAACTCCTTGAGCTGGTCATAGCCGGCCCGTCCCCGGCCCTCGAAGAAGACCTGGAGGGCGGTGATCTCGTCGCGGTGCTCTTCCAGGTAGTCGTGCCAGCTCTTCACGGTGGCCTGGGCGCGTTCCTCCGCCGGCACCCCGGCCGCCGAGAGCAGGGTGTCGACGTTCACCTCGTCGATGGTGATGTCGTGGGCGCGACGGATCTCCAAGATGCGTTCGCGCAGTGCCGGGTTCGCCGCCAGTGGCCGCAGCGCCGTGGTCATTAGCTCGCGGACGGCCTCCGGCCCGGCTTCCTTGGCAGGGTTCAACTGCTCGGGGGCCACCGCATCGACCAGCCCCCGCACGATCCGGGTCAGCGGCTGCTGGGCGAGGGCGGTCAGCTCGTCGCGCTCGGCGTCGGTGAGCTGCTGGTTGAGCCGGGACAGCCGGGAGGCGAGGGTGGCCACCTCGTCCGGGCTGACGGTCAACGCGCCGGCCTTCTTGAGCAGGTCCCGCAGCGAAATCTGCTTCTCGGTGTGCCGTTGCAGCGGCACCGCCTCGTCCAGGTCGGCCTCGGTGACGCCGACCGCGTCCACGATGACGAACCGGTCCTTGATCTCGGCGTCCGGAGTCACCGACTGGAACTCGGCCGGGGCGATGACCCGCGCCCCGCGGCCCTTCATCTGCTCGAAGTAGGTCGCGCTGCGCACCGGGCGTAGGAAGAACACGCACTCCAGCGGCCGCACGTCGGTGCCGGTGGCGATCATGTCGACGGTGACCGCGACCCGCAGCTCGGGACTGTTGCGGAACGCCTGGATGAGGGTATCGGGATTGTCGCCGTCCCGCCGCGATGAGTAGGTGATCTTCTTGACGAAGTCGTTGCCCCGGGCGAACACGCTACGGACCATCTGCACGATCTCCTCGGCGTGGTTGTCGTCCCGCGCGAAGATCAGCGTCTTGGGCACCGTGCGGCGGCCAGGGAAGATCTCGGTGAACAGCCGGTCCCGGAACGTCTCCAGGATCAGCTTGAGCTGCCCCTTCGAGATCACCGACCGGCCCACCTGACTGCCGGCGTACGTAAAGTCGTCCTCCAGCTCCTGATAGCGCTCGGCCCGGGTCCGGCGGTCGCGCAGCGGCACGACGGTTCCGGCCTCGATCTTCTCCCCGGCCTCGGTGATCTGCGTCTTGATCCGGTACACGTCGAAGTTGACGTTCACCCCGTCGGCGACGGCCTGCTCGTAGGTGTATTCCGAGACCAGGTTCTGCTGGAAGAAGCCGAGGGTCTGCTTGACCGGTGTCGCGGTCAACCCGACCACGAAAGCGTCGAAGTATTCGATGACCCCCCGCCACTTGCCGTAGATCGAGCGGTGACACTCGTCCACCACGATCAGGTCGAAGGTCTCTGGCGGGATCTGCGAGTTGTAGCCGACCTGGGCCGGCTCGTCCAGGTCGTAGCTGTCGTACTCACGGTCGTCGAGGTCGACGTCGGGCAACTCGTTGCCACGCAGGGCGCCGTAGAGCCGCTGGATGGTGGAGATGACCACCGCCGACGAGTCGAGCATCCCGGCGCCGGAGAGCCGGTCGACGTTGTGCAGGTCGGTGAACTTCCGTCCGTCGTCCGGCGTCTGGTAGCCGGCGTACTCCCGCAGGGTCTGCTTTCCCAGGTTGTTGCGGTCGACCAGGAAGAGGATCCGGCCGGCGCGGGCGTGCTTGAGCAGCCGGTAGCTTGCCGTCACCGCCGTGAAGGTCTTGCCGGCACCGGTCGCCATCTGGATCAGCGCGCGGAGGCGATCCTCGGCCAGCGACCGTTCCAGCCCGGTGATCGCGTCGGCCTGCGCCGGCCGCAGGCCGGACGAATCCAACGCCGGCATCCGCCGCAGCCGGGCCCGCAGCGTCGGCGCGGCCCGATCGTCGTCCGCCTCCCGCATCCACCGCGCGATCGTCTCGGGCCGATGAAAGGCGAAGACCTCCCGCGTACGGGGCACCGGGTCGAGCAGGTTGACGAACGCGGTCTCGGTTCCGGTGGCGACGTACCCGAAGGGCAGCGGCTGGTCCCGGCGCCACGCGGCGAACTTCTGCGCGTTGGTGAGCCCGTTGAGGTACCGGTCGAGCTGGCCCTCGACGCCACGCGGCGCGGTTCCCTCCCGCTTCGCCTCGACCACACCGACCAGGCGCTGGTTGACGTAGAGCAGGTAGTCGGCCCGACCGGTCGCCAGCGTCACCTCACGCACCGCCACGCCGGTCCCGGCGAACGGGTCCATCCGGCTGGCGTTCTGGAGCACCCAGCCGGACTCGACAAGTTGGCGGTCGATCTCGACCCGGGTCTGCGCCTCGTTCAACGGCTCGTGCGAGGCCCGCCGCGCCCGGGCAATAAAGTCTTCCCGCTTAGCGGTGGACACCTTGGCCGTCGTGGCGCTGTCGAACGCCTGCTGAGCCACCTCCGCCGCCGGTGCGAGGCTCGCCACCAGCGCGGCGGCTTCGTCTCGACGGGCGTCGGCCTCACGGACCGCCCGCTCGGCGGCTACCGCCGCGTCGGCCTCGGCCTGTGCCCGCGACGGCTGCCCGGCCAGCAGCAGCTTGCTCTCCACGAGCGCCTGCTTGTACCGCGCGATCTCGGCCTGGAGGCCGTCCACCACCGTCGCGGGCACCTGGCGGGGCGGCGGCGTGGGAGGCACGAAGCCGATCGCCGAACGGTCGTTGGTCAACGCGCGGTGGAACCACAGCCCCAGCTCGAAGCAGGTCCGCAGTAGCTCCAGCGCCTCGCGTACCTCGCTGAGGTGACCGTGCACCGCCTCGTTGCCGACGCTGCGCAGGCGCTCGAACGCCGTGTAGATGCGCGGGACGAGCGTGCCGTCCGCGTTCAACGCCTGCACCTGGTGGACGAACTTGCTGCTGACCGGCTTGGCGCCGGTCCGGCGCACCAGATCGTGGGCCAGCACCTCGCCGAAGCTGCGGGTCTTGACCATCGCCGCCTGGGCGTCGACGTAGACGAGGGATTCCGCGCCCGCGCCGTACCAGACCAGCAGTGGGTGGTCCTTCAAGAACCCGAAGTTGGCGGACTGCTCCGCCAAACGACGCACCTGTCTCGGATCCACGACTCTCCACGCGGTAGCCCAGCAATGAACACGTCAGGATATGGATGTTCGCCGGTATCGGCGAGCCTGACGGCAGCGAGTATCAGGAATCCGACATCACCGATCGCTGAGACAAGCAAGACCCTTAGCCCAGAGCGATGATCGATTCCGCGATCGTCAGCGGGGTTGCCGTGTCGAACCGCTCGGGGTCCACCCGCAGGTCGACGGCGACACCGGGCTCGACGAGCCAGAACGCCTCACTGCCATCAGTGAGGCCTTCCGCGTCGCCGTGCCGGAACGCGGTCAGCGCCCAGTCTGCCGGACGCTCGTCGTACTCAACGAGGAAGTCGCGGACGTCCGCGAGCGTCCCCAACCGTCCTCCCCGGAGCACATGCACCCGCACGTCGACCCGGTAGCCCTCATCAACCGGGCTCTCCCAGACCCGGGTGGTGAACCGGACGTCCTCCCACTCGGTGACGAAGTCCGAGATCAGCTCCCCGACGCCGGGCGGCAGATAGCCGATCCGGAACCCGTCCAGCTCGTCACGCCCTAGGCCCGACGATTCCTGTCCCGTCGTCATTCCGCCGCCTCCGTCGCCGCCTCCATCCGGGCTCAATTTCCGAGCGCCTGGACCTTGGCGATCGTCTCCTGGACGTGCTGCTTGGCCGGCTCGCCACCCTGGGTCGCCTGCGCTAGCGCCTGCCGGTACGCGTCGATCATGCCGATCAGCGGGCCGGCGGCCACGCCCTCCAACGCACCGGCGACCAGCGCCCGCGCCTCGGCGGCGTCCTGCGCCGCGGCGGCGGTCTTGGCCTTCGCCTCGTCGAGCTTCTGTGCCGCTGCTGCCAGCCTGGCGATCATCTGCGCTGCGCTCACGCGCCCTCCCCCTGGTCGCCCCGCGTCGATCGGTCACGCCACCGCATCGGCATTGACCACAAGGGAGAGTACGAGATCGGCACTCACCGCGACAATGCGATGACGTACGAGTTATCGACTACCGCTCGGCCACGAACACGCCGACGCCACCGACGCCCTCGACGAGCCCCTCGATCTTGAGCGCGTTGATCGCCTGCCGGACGACGATGGCCGACACGTTGTGCTGACGGCACAACTCGGACGTCGATGGCAACTTTTCTCCCGGCGCGAGTTCACCGGACCGGATCTCGGCGCGGATGCCATCGGCTATCTGCGCCCATTTGGCTTTGGCGGGCATTGGTGTCTCCCAGGTCTGCACCGCCATTTGATCACGTGAAACTTTGTATAGCAAGCAATGCACGCTCAGTGCTTGCGCGTGCATGACCTGTTATATACGCTCTTCCTCAACCGGCTCCCAGGTCTGCAAACCCGGAGTTGGTCCTTCCCCACCGCGCAGAGCGCCCGGTCGGCCGGTCCCCTGGACGGCCGGGCGTGCCGGGGCGGCCCCCACGCCACCCCTGCCTGACTGACGCACCAGCACAACAGCACCGCGCCCGAGGAGACCCACCCGACGGGAGACATACCCGTGGACGACGACTCACCCGACCAGTCGGACTTCGTGTCCGCGCAGGACCTCGCCGACGCCGACGACATCCTCTTCGCCCATCCCCCGCGCCGGGTCAGCCGCTGGCTCTGCGGCTGCGGCGAGGACTACCCCTGCCCGGAGGTGAGCTTCGCCCTCCTGATCAGACACGCCCGGGTCGGGGCCGCACGGGCGACCGGCGCCGACGACGAACCGCCACGATGAACGCCGCCGCGTACCGGGCGTACGCCGCGCAACGGATCGCCGAGGCACGTCGGACGATCGACGAGCACACCGTCGAGGCGTACACCGGGGTGTGCCGCGGCTGCGGACGGCCCGGGCCGTGCGACGAGCAGCGGGCCGCGCGGACCCGGCTGACGCACCACACCGACAGGGCGGCGGCGTTGGCGGCCAAGAATCAGCGGAGGAAGCGGACGAGCAGCAGGCTGGCGCAGTACGCGGTCGGCACCAGCGCGACGCAGATGACGAAGCCGAGCGGGACGAACCGCGGCGGCTCCACCGTGCCCAGGGCGGGCCGCCCCCAACGCCCGAGGATCAGCCAGCCGGCGGCGAAGGAGAGCACCGGCAGCCCGGCGCAGATCCACGCGCCCAGGGTGAAGCCGCTGACCAGTCCCACCCCGGAGGCGACCACCAGGACCAGCATGAGCAGCACCCCGGCGGCGGCGCAGGCGACGTAGACGGCCACCGCCCGGGCCGCCGGTGACCAGGTCGGCAGCAACTCCGGCCGGGCGGCGAGGGCCTCGACCTGCCGGGTCCGCAGGTCGGCCTCGTCGACCAGGCGGCGCGCCTCATCCAGGACGGCCGCCGGGTCGGCGTCCGGGAGCTGGTCGGCGTTCTCCGGGGCGGTGGGGACGGACTCGACGCCGATCGCCTCGCCGAGCTGGTCCAGCCGCTGGCCCTGGGCGGCGAGCCGCTGACCCAGCTGCGCCACCCCGCCGTGCAGCCGCCGCCGGCGCTCCGCCTCGGCGGCGGCGCCCCGCTCGCCGTCGCGGACCTGCGCGGAGAGCTGGCGCACTGCGGCGGCGTACTCCTCGAAGGTGGACACTCAGCGCTCCTCGTCCTCGGGCCGGTGCCCCGGGCGGACGAACGGCACGATCAGCGCGGTCCGCTGCGCGTGCCGGTCCACCAGCAGCGCCCGGTCGGGCCGGGGCGCGTACGCCAGGTCGGTGACGCCGAGGTGCAGGCCGAGGTCGGCGGCCGGCACGTTGAGCGCCACCAGGCAGGCCACGTCGTCGCGGTTCTGCGAGCCGCCGAGGTCGTCGGCGAGCCGGCGCAGCCCGCGCCACCAGCCGAGCAGGTGCACCCCGTGACCGGGCCCCTGGCGCAGCAGCGCCCGCAGGTCGTCGTGCCCGGAGCGGAAGGTGCCCGGGTCGGTCCGGGCGAGGGTGGCGCCGGCCGCGTCCACCCCGAAGACCACCAGGTACGTCCGGCCCCGCTGCCCCGGGTCGGCGGCCAGCTCGCCGATCTGCTGGCGCAGCCCCGCCGCGTCGACCTGGCTGACCGGGTGCCCAGCCGCCTTGATCCCGGCGGTGGTGTCGTCGGCCATCTCGTCGGCGGCCTCGACCAGCGGCGCGATCACGAACTCCGCCTCGCCCGGGGCGTGCTGGCGGGCCAGGCTCAGCGCGGCGGCCCGCAGCACGTGCGCCCCGGTCGCCGCGGTGCCCACCACGGCCAGGTGCCGCCCGGGGGCGGCGTCCAGGGCGAACCGGGCGGGGGTGCCCGCCACGTCGACCGTCCGGCCGACCAGCGCCGACGGGCGCCGCCCGCCGGGGCGCAGGGCGGCGGCGGCCGGCTCGTCCTCCAGGTGCGCGGCCTCGTAGCCGCGGAAGACCGACGGCGGCGGCGAGCCCTCCGGCCGCTCGTCCCAGAGTTCGTAGCGCAGCCGGGCGACCTGCCGGGCGTCGGCGTGCGCGTCGGGGAAGCGGACCAGCAGGTCCGCGCCGGGCGCGCCGGCGGCGGTGTTCACCACGGCGGTGCCGACCGCGCCGGCGGTGGCGGTCGCGGCGCGCGGGCCGAGCACGGCCTCGCCGCCGGGCAGCGCCACCCGCAGCGCGAACTGCCCGAAGAGCGTGTCCGCGCGGCCGTACAGGGCCTCGATGCCCGTGGTGCTCTGGCTGGCCAGCACCAGGTGCACGCCGTACGAGCGGCCCTTGCGGGCCAGCTCCTCCAGCAGGTCGACGGCTTCCCGGGCCAGCCGGTCGTTGCCGGCGAGCAGCACGTGGAACTCGTCCACCACGGTCACGATCCGGGGCACCGCCGCGTCCGCCGGCAGGTCGGCGAGCTTGGTGACCCCGTGCCGCTTGAACTCCTCGGCCCGGCGGCCCAGCTCCCGGCGCAGCTCGCGGAGCACGGCGAGGCCGTACTCGCGGTCGGACTCGACGCCGACGGTACGGGCGTGCGGCAGGAACGACGGGTCCCGTTCGGTGGGGACGAACTCGGTGAAGCTGACGCCCTCCTTGAAGTCGAGCAGCCAGAGCTGGAGTTCGGCCGGGGAGTAGCGGGCGGCGAGTCCGTAGAGGACGTCGACGAGGAAGACGGTCTTGCCGGCGCCGGTGCGCCCGCCGACCAGCCAGTGCGGGGTGGCGTCGTCGAAGGCGAGGGTGACCGGCTCGCGCCCGGCCCGGCCCACCACCGTGCGCAGGCCGGCCCGCGCGGACTCCGTCCAGCGCCGCTCGGGCAGCAGGTCCGCGACGTGCAGCGCCGCGTCGCGCCGCACGGCCGCGGCCAGCCGCCCGGCGAGCGAGCGTACGGCCTCCTGCGGCGGGTCGCCGTCGAGCAGCACGGGTACGGCCAGCCCGGCGCCGTCGTCACCGAACGGGTGCCCGGGCGGGTCGCCGACCCAGGCGTACCGCTCGTCGAGCCGCAGCGTGGTGGTGGCACCCAGCGGCGGGGCCGGCCCGGGCGGCGCCGCCGGGTGGCCGGCGAGCAGCACGCAGACCGCGGCACTCGGCCCGGCGTGGGTGAGCGCGGCGAGCCGGGCCAGCTCGCGCGGGGCCGGCGCGGAGGCGGCCACCACCAGCAGCAGCTCGTGGTCGTCCCGGCCGGCCTGCTGGGCGGCGCGGGCGTGCGCCTCGGCGGCGTCGAGCAGCGCGCCGATCTCGGCCTCGGTGGTGGCCGTCGCGCCGAGCACGCCGGCGTCGCGCAGCGGCCGCAGCGGCAGGAAGGTGGCGCCCAGCGCGGCCGGGTCGACGCCGACCACCCGGACGGCGCCGGGCGTGGTGGTGGCGAGCAGCCGCAGCACCAGCACCCGCAGCAGCACCGCCACCCGGGGGTCGCGGGCGTCGGCGTTGATCGCGAGGTGCCGGCCGGCGCCCAGCGGCAGCAGCAGCGGGAACCGGCCGTCGGCGGTGGTGGCCTCGCCGACGCGTACCGGCGCGGGCTCGCCGGCCGGGCGGGTCGCCGGGGCGGTGGGGGCGGTCAGGTCGGTGGCGAGCCGGCCGAGCCGGGCGACGAGGTCGACGGTGCGTTCCGGCACGGGCTGCCCGGCCAGCCGGTCGAGCAGCGCCCGGGCCCGGGCCCACCGGTCGCGGGCCTGCCGGTGGGCGGTGACCGCCTGCCCGTACGTCGCCGCGAGCCTGCCCACCGTCTGCTCCCCCACGACGTCCGTCCGGTCGAGGGAACCCTAACGGAGCCGGGCCGGCGACGCACGAGACGGCGCCGCCACAGGCGTTGGCCCAGTGTTCACCTGTCGGTCTCCCATCGCGCCGGTCGTGTTCCATCGATACGGCTTGCCTGCTGGCGGACGACACCGTGAACGATCTGGAAGGTGACCACGTGACCTCTTCCCCCATCTCCCGCCGCAACCTGCTGCGCAGCGGCGCGGCCGGCGGCCTCGGTATCGTGGTGGCCGGCAGCCTGGACGCGATCGCCGGACCGGCCGCGGCCCGGGCCGCCTGCCGCCCGGCCGTCGGCTACGGCGAGCTGGTGCCGGACCCGGCCGGCCTGCTGGCGCTGCCGCCCGGCTTCTCGTACACGATCGTGGCGCAGGCCGGCAGCACGCTGCTGGAGAGTGGCCACCCGACGCCCAGCGACGCCGACGGCACCGGCTGCTTCCGGTCCCCCACCGGTTCGGTGCTGGTCAACAACCACGAGATCGGCGGCAGCGAGCCGTACCCGGTGCCGGCGCTGCCCGGCCTCACCTACGACCCGGGCGCCCGCGGCGGGACCACCACCATCGAGGTGGACGGGGCGGGACGGCGGCTGCGCGAGTACGTCAGCGTGGCCGGCACCCACAACAACTGCGCCGGTGGGATCACCCCGTGGGGCACCTGGCTGACCTGTGAGGAGACCGAGCAGCGGGCCGGCGGGAAGTACCTCAAGGACCACGGGTACGTCTTCGAGGTCGACCCGCACGACCGGGAGCAGAACCTCGACCCGGTGGCGCTGAGGTTCCTCGGCCGCTACGCCCACGAGGCGGTGGCGGTCGACCCGTACACCCACTCGATCTTCCTGACCGAGGACGCGGGCGGCCCGAACGGCCTCTACTTCCGCTGGACGCCGCCGTCGGGCTTCCGGGGCGGCAAGGGCGCGCTGCGGGCGCTGGCCCTGCGCCCGGACGGCGGCACCGCCGGCGAGCTGGCGGCGATGAGCTGCTTCCTCGGTGACCAGCACGTCGCCGACCTGTCGGAGGCGACCCGCCCGGGCACCCGGTACAGGGTGGAGTGGGTCGACGTGCCCGACCGGGACGCGCGGACCGTCTCGGTGCGCAAGCAGTTCACCGACGCGCAGGTGACCCGCAGCCGCAAGCTGGAGGGCGCCTGGTGGGCCGACGGCGGCGCCTACTTCGTGGCCAGCTTCGCCCGGCACGGCGACGGCAGCGTCAACGAGCACGACGGCCAGGTCTGGTTCTACGACCCGCGCTCCGAGACGGTCACCCTGAAGACCATCTTCGGCGTCAACCCGAACCCGGACCAGGAGGGCGGTTACGACGGCCCGGACAACATCACCGTCTCGCCGTACGGCGGGGTGATCCTGGCCGAGGACGGCGAGGGCCTGTCCCACCTGGTCGGGGTGACCGCGGAGGGCAAGGCGTACCCGCTGGCCCGCAACGAGCTCAACGAGAGCGAGTTCACCGGCCCGACGTTCAGCGCGGACGGCACGGTCCTGTTCGCCAACATCCAGTCCCCCGGCTACGTCTTCGCGATCACCGGGCCGTGGGGGCGGCCGAGCAACGCCGACCCGGCCTGATCCGCCGGCGGGTGCGGCCGGCGTCCCCGCCTGGAACGCCGGCCGCCCGGCCCTCGGTCGGGACGGCACGCCGGGTCGGGCGGGCCGTCGGCGGCGCCGCAGCACCTCGGCGGGCACCCCGGCCGGGTAGACCGCACGCGGCTCCCAGCGCCGGGGTCGGCGTGGCGCAGCCGGGCGGCGAGGCTCTTGAGCGCCCCGGGGGCCGGGAACTGTGCCCGGACGCTACAGAGCTGATGTCGTGGACGATTCATGCCGCCCGGGGCGGCGTCAGTTTGCCGGCGCCGCCACCGACGACTCCGACGGCACGCCGGCGGCGGCCTCGATCGCCCGGATGTGCCGGTAGGCGAACCAGAGCGGCGGGAAGGCGCCGACGGCGAAGGAGAGGTCGACCAGCGTCCAGAACCAGGGGATGTCCCGGATCGGCCCACAGATCAGCGCCAGCGGCACGATCCCGGCGCAGGCGATCATGCCGAGCTGCACCACCCAGACGTTGCGCACCGGGTCCCGCAGCGGTCCCCAGAAGGCCACCGCCAGCACCAGGTGGGCGAAGGCGAGCCAGTCGGTGCCGTAGAGCATGAACGGGTACCGGTCGCCGGTCTCCACCAGTCCGGTGTGCACCCGGTCGATCCAGCCGACCAGGGCCGGCAGGTCGTCGGCGAACGGGTCGAGCGCCCGCAGCAGCCAGCGCACCTCGATCTCCAGCGGGAACGCGGTCACTCCACTCAGGAACAGACCCACCAGCACGATCCACAGCCACCGGCGGACCCGCCGCAGCCGCTCCTCGGTATCCATGATCGCAGCGTAACGATGGCGGCGGGTCCCGGAAATGGTCGGACCCGGGCTCTCCACCCGCCCGGCCAACGCGGGGCCGACGGCCCAGGACGTCGGCCGACGCAGGGGCTACCGCAGCGGGTCAGCCCGCGCGGGGGCAGTCGGCCAGGTGGGCGTCGGGTCGGACGGTATCCGTCAGCCGGGAGCGACGGCGGTGCGGTGCGCAAGTCGCGCACTCGTGTTTCGCGGGCAGCCGGCCGGACGGCCGGGAAGGTGCGGGCCTCGTGACGGGTACGGCGCCCGCCGCCCGTCGGGCGGTCCGGGCCGCGACCGAGCCGGGCCGAACGGCCCGGGCCAAGGCCGCCGACGCGGGTCGGGAGACGCGGGCGGCTGCCGAGGCGACCCGGCGCGCGGGGTGGCGCACGAGGGGCACGGCCAGCACCCGCGTGACCCGGCGGCGCAGCCGCCGCTCGCGCAGCCGGTCGAGCGTCACCCCGGCGGCGGCGGTGGCGACCGCCGTGGTCGCCCCGGCCAGTACCAGGGTCGGCCGGGGGCCGACGTGCTCGGAGAGCCAGCCGAGCAGGGGCGCGCCGACCGCGACGGAGACCGAGCCGGTGACCGCCAACGCGGCCAGCACCCGGCCGCGCATGACGTAGTCGGTGTCGAGCTGGGCCCGGGCGCCGACGGTGGTGTCGATGACCACGGCTGCGGCGGCGACGGGCAGGATCACCGCGGCGAAGCTCATGGTGCCCGGGGCCAGGCCGGCGACGATCTGCAGGCCGCTGGCCAGCAGGCCGGCGCCAACCAGCAGGCCGTAGCCCAGTTCGCGCCGGCGGGCGGCGACGAGGGCGCCGAGCACCGTGCCGACCGCGAAGACGGTGGAGAGGACGCCGTAGCCGGCCGCGCCGCCGTGCAGCGGGCCGTCGCTCATCGCCGCCATGGTCACCTGGTAGTTGCGGCCGAGGCTGCCCAGCACGAACGACAGGGCGAGCGCGACCAGCACCACCGGCTGGCGCAGGAGGTAGCGGAAGCCGGCCCGGATGCCGCCGTCCGCCGATGCCGCGTCGGTCGCCGCCGGCTCGCCGGCGTGCAGGTCCCGCTCGCGTACGGCGAACAGGGCCGCGACCACCGCGACGAAGCTGACGGCGTTGATGGCGAAGAGTGGCGCGGGGCCGACGGCGGCGACCACGACGGCGCCGGCGCTCATGCCGAGGATGCGACCGGCGGAGTTGGTCAGCGAGCCGAGGGCGAGGGCGTTACCGAGGCTGTCCCGGTCCACCAGGGTGGAGCACCAGCGACCCATCACCGGGCCCTCGATGGCGGAGACCGCGCCGGTGACCAGGGAGATCGCGTAGATCGCCGGGAGGCCGCCGGTGCCGGTGACGGCAACCACGGCCAGCCCGGCCGCGAGGGCGGCGTGGGCCGCCTGGGCGGTGATCAGCAGCGGCTTCGCGGGGACCCGGTCGGCCAGCGCGCCGCCCCAGACGCTGAGCAGCAGCGTGGGCAGGGCCTGGAGCAGGACGGCGAGGCCCATCGAGGTCGCCGAGCGGGTCTCGGCCAGCACGAACCAGTTGACCCCCAGGACCTGCATCCAGGTCCCGATCACGGATACGAAACCGGCGGCGGCCCAGATCCGGTAGTTGCGGTGGCGTAGCGCGTTGAACGTGACGCCCACGGCCACGACCTTTCCGTCCAGACGACGACATGACGAAGCCGAACCGCAGGACGGTTCGGCAGCCGACAAGTCTGGCCGCAATTGAACCTATATGCCGGTGTTAGTGAGCGACCTCACCACCCGGAGCACGGCGAGGCCGACGCTTCGGGCGGATCGGCTCGGGTGGTGCGTCCGGTGGATGGACCGGACGCACCACCCGTCAGCGGGCGGCGAGCGGCTGCAGCGCCGGGTCCACCGGGGCCGGCAGGGCGGCGACCCCGCCCAGGTAGCGGTGGATCGCCGCGGCGGCGGCCCGCCCCTCGGCGATGGCCCAGACGATCAGCGAGGCACCCCGGTGCATGTCACCGGCGACGAAGACGCCGTCGGCGTCGGTCTGCCAGTCGGGCCGGGCGTCGACCGCGCCCCGGGCGTTGCGGGTCACCCCGAACTGGTCCAGCAGCGGCTGCTGCTCGGTGCCATCGAAGCCGATGGCCAGCAGCACCAGGTCGGCCGGGAGTTCGCGCTCGGAGCCGGGCAGCGGGGTGACGATCCGCCGGCCGTCCCGCTTCTCGACCGTGACCTCGGCGATCCGCACGCCCTTGACCTGGCCGGTGCCGTCGTCGACGAACTCCTGCACCGCGACGGCGAAGACCCGCTCGCCGCCCTCCTCGTGCGCCGGGTAGTTGCGCAGCACCCATGGCCAGGTCGGCCACGGGTCCCGGGCGGCGTCCCGGGTCTGCGGGGGCTCCGGGTAGAGGTCGAGCTGGTGTACGCCGGCCGCGCCCTGCCGGTGGGCCACGCCCAGGCAGTCCGCGGCGGTGTCACCGCCACCGATGATCACGACGTGCTTGCCGGCGGCGTCGATCGGGGTGCCGTCGGGCAGCACGGCGAGGCGGGGCTGCGCCGCGCCGACGCGGTGCGGGACGGCGGCCGCCCGGGCGACCACGCGGTTCGCGGCGACCAGGTGCGCCATCGCCTGGTGCACGCCGCGCAGCTGCCGGCCGGGGGTCTCCGGGGTGTCCCGGCCCTGCAGCGCGCCGCAGGCCAGCAGCACCGCGTCGTGCTCGGCGCGCAGCTGCTCGGCGGTGACGTCCACGCCGACGGCCACCCCGGTGCGGAACCGGACGCCCTCGGCGGCGAGCTGGGCCAGCCGCCGGTCGATGTGCTGCTTCTCCAGCTTGAAGTCGGGGATGCCGTACCGGAGCAGGCCGCCGATCGCGTCGTCGCGCTCGTACACGGTCACCGCGTGACCGGCACGGGCGAGCTGCTGCGCGGCGGCGAGGCCGGCGGGGCCGGAGCCGACCACGGCGACCGACCGGCCGGTCGGCGCCGGCACCGGGCGTGGGCGCAGCCCGCCCCGGGTTACCGCCGCGTCGGCGATCTCCACCTCGACCTGCTTGATGGTGACCGGCTGCCCGCCGCCGATGCCGAGCACGCAGGCGGCCTCGCACGGCGCCGGACAGAGCCGGCCGGTGAACTCCGGGAAGTTGTTGGTGGCGTGCAGCGACTCCACCGCGGCGTCCCAGTTGCCGGTGCGGACCAGGTCGTTCCAGTCCGGGATGCGGTTGCCGAGAGGACAGCCGGCAGTGTCGCTGTGGCAGAACGGGATGCCGCAGTCCATGCACCGGGTGGCCTGCTCGCGGATCAGCTCCTCGCCGGCCGGCGGGTAGACCTCGCGCCAGTCGCTGATCCGCACCGACACCGGGCGGCGCGCCGGCAGCCGCCGGTCGTAGCGCAGGAAACCGTTCGGGTCAGGCACGAGCCACCTCCTGGGCAGCCACCCGCGGGGCGGGCGGCACCGGCGCGGTCAACGCAGACATGACCGCGTCGTCGACGTCACGGCCGGCGGCTTCGGCGGCCCGCATGATCTCCATCACCCGGCGGTAGTCCCGGGGCACCACCGCGGTGAACTCCTCCACCGCCTCCGGCCAGCGCTTGAGCAGTTCCGCGCCGAGGTGCGAGTCGGTCTCCGCGACGTGCCGCTGCACCAGCTCGTGCAGCAGCTCGCGCTCCTCGTCACGCAGCGGCGTCAGGTCCACCAGCTCGGCGTTGACCCGACCCCGGTCCAGCCGGTGCACGTACGCCGTCCCGCCGGACATGCCGGCGGCGAAGTTGCGGCCGGTCTCGCCGAGCACCACCACGGTGCCACCGGTCATGTACTCGCAGCCGTGGTCGCCCACGCCCTCGACGACGGCCACCGCGCCGGAGTTGCGCACCGCGAACCGCTCCCCCACCCGGCCGCGCAGGAACAGCTCGCCGCCGGTGGCCCCGTACAGGATGGTGTTGCCGGCGATGATCTGGTCCTCGGCCCGCGCTCCGGCGGCGGCCTCCGGGTCGACGAACGGCGCGGCGGCGTCCGGGCGGACGACGATCCGCCCGCCGGACAGCCCCTTGCCGACGTAGTCGTTGGCGTCGCCGTGCAGCCGCAGGGTGACCCCGCGCGGCAGGAACGCGCCGAAGGACTGGCCGGCGGTGCCGCGCAGCACGAACTCGATCGTGTCGTCGGGCAGGCCGGCGCCGCCGAAGCGGCGGGTGACCTCGCCGCCGAGCATCGCGCCGACGCTGCGGTGCTCGTTGCGCACCGCCACCTCGACCCGGACCGGGTTGCCGTCGCGCAGCGCCGGCTGCGCCAGCGCGATCAGCTCGTTGTCCAGGGCCAGCTCCAGGCCGTGGTCCTGGGCCCGCACGCCGCGCCGCGCGGCGTCCGCGGGCAGCTCCGGCAGGTGCAGTACGCGCCCCAGGTCCAGCCCGTGCGCCTTCCAGTGCTCCACCGCCGGGGCGACGTCGAGCAGCTCGGTGTGCCCGATCGCCTCGTCGATGCTGCGGAAGCCCAGCTCGGCGAGGTAGCCGCGGACCTCCTCGGCGAGAAAGAGGAAGAAGTTCTCCACGAACTCCGGCCTGCCGGTGAACCGCTCGCGCAGCACCGGGTTCTGGGTGGCGATGCCGACCGGACAGGTGTCCAGGTGGCAGACCCGCATCATCACGCAGCCCTCGACGATCAGCGGGGCGGTGGCGAAGCCGAACTCCTCGGCGCCGAGCAGCGCCGCGACGAGCACGTCCCGGCCGGTCTTGAGCTGGCCGTCGACCTGCACGGTGACCCGGTCGCGGAGCTTGTTGAGCAGCAGGGTCTGCTGCGCCTCGGCCAGGCCCAGCTCCCACGGGGTGCCGGCGTGCTTGAGCGAGTTGAGCGGGGACGCGCCGGTGCCGCCGTCGTGGCCGGAGATCAGGATGACGTCGGCCTTGAGCTTGGCGACGCCGGCCGCGACGGTGCCCACGCCGACCTCGCTGACCAGCTTGACGTGCACCCGGGCGGCCGGGTTGACGCACTTGAGGTCGTGCACCAGTTGGGCGAGGTCCTCGATGGAGTAGATGTCGTGGTGCGGCGGCGGGGAGATCAGGCCGACGCCCGGCGTGGCGTGCCGGGTGCGGGCGATCCACGGCCAGACCTTGTTGCCGGGCAGTTGACCGCCCTCGCCGGGCTTGGCCCCCTGGGCCATCTTGATCTGGAGGTCGTCGGCGTTGACCAGGTATTCGCTGGTCACGCCGAAGCGGCCGCTGGCGATCTGCTTGACCGCGGAGCGGCGGGCCGGGTCGTACAGCCGCTCGACGTCCTCGCCGCCCTCGCCGGTGTTGGACCTGGCACCGAGCCTGTTCATCGCGACGGCCAGGGTCTCGTGCGCCTCCGCCGAGATCGACCCGTACGACATGGCGCCGGTGGCGAACCGCTTGACGATCTCGGTGGCCGGCTCGACCTCCTCGACCGGCACGGGCGGGCGCACCCCGGTACGCAGGGTGAACAGCCCGCGCAGCGAGCCGGCCCGCGCGGCCAACTCGTCGACCTTGGCGGTGTACTGCCGGAAGACGTCGTACTGGCCGCTGCGGGTGGCGTGCTGGAGCAGGAACACCGTCTCCGGGTTGAACAGGTGCAGCTCGCCCTCGCGGCGCCACTGGTACTCGCCACCGACCTCCAGCCGGTCGGAGGTCTGCGCGCCCTCCGCCGGCCAGGCCAGCGCGTGCCGGGCGGCCACCTCGGCGTGGATCTCGTTCAGCCCGATCCCGCTGATGGTGCTGGGGGTGCCGCGGAAGTAGCGCTCCACGAGCCGGGTGTGCAGCCCGACCGCCTCGAAGACCTGCGCGCCGCAGTACGACGACACCGTCGAGATGCCCATCTTGGACATGATCTTCAGGACACCCTTGCCGAGCGCCTTGACGTAGTTGCGCACCGCCTTTCCCGGGTCGACGCCGACCAGCGCCCCGGTGGAGATCATGTCCTCGACCGACTCGAAGGCCAGGTACGGGTTGACCGCCGCCGCGCCGTACCCGACGAGCATGGCCGCGTGGTGCACCTCGCGGCAGTCGCCGGACTCGACGATCAGCGCCACCTGGGTGCGGGTCTGCTCGCGGACCAGGTGCTGGTGCACCGCCGCGGTGAGCAGCAGCGACGGGATCGGCGCCAGGTCGGCGTTGGAGTCCCGGTCGGACAGCACCAGGATCCGGACGCCGTCCTCGATCGCCTCGGAGACGTGCCGGCAGATCTCGGTCAGCCGGGCCCTGATGCCGGCGCCGCCGTCGCGGACCCGGTAGAGCCCGGAGACCCGGACCGCCTTGAAGCCGGGCAGGTCGCCGTCCTCGTCGATGGAGAGGATCTTGGCCAGCTCGTCGTTGTCGATCACCGGGTACGGCAGCACGATCTGCCGGCAGCTCGCCGGGCCCGGGTCGAGCAGGTTGCCCTCCGGGCCGATGGTCGACGTCAGGCTGGTCACCAACTCCTCCCGGATGGCGTCCAGCGGCGGGTTGGTGACCTGGGCGAAGAGCTGGTGGAAGTAGTCGTAGAGCAGCCGTGGCCGGGTGGACAGCGGCGCGATCGGGGTGTCGGTGCCCATCGAGCCGATCGGCTCGGCGCCGAGGCGGGCCATCGGCGCGAGCAGGATCTTCAGCTCCTCCTCGGTGTAGCCGAAGGTCTGCTGGCGGCGGCGGACCGAGTCGTGGGTGTAGACGATGTGCTCGCGCGGCGGCAGATCGGTCAGGTCGATCAGCCCGGCGTGCAGCCACTCGCCGTACGGCTGGGCGGCGGCGAGCTCGGCCTTGATCTCGTCGTCCTGCACGATCCGCCCGTTGACGGTGTCGACCAGGAACATCCGCCCCGGCTGGAGCCGTCCCTTGGCGACCACGGTGGCCGGGTCGAGGGCGAGCACGCCCGCCTCGCTGCCGAGCACCACCAGTCCGTCGGAGGTCCGCCACCAGCGGCCCGGGCGCAGCCCGTTGCGGTCCAGCACCGCGCCGACGATCTCGCCGTCGGTGAAGGCGACCGAGGCGGGCCCGTCCCACGGCTCCATCAGGCTGGCGTGGAACCGGTAGAAGGCCGCCTTGTCCGCCCGCATGCCCGGGTCGTTCTCCCAGGCCTCCGGGATCATCATCAGCACCGCGTGCGGCAGGCTCCGCCCGGCCAGGTGCAGCAGTTCGAGGACCTCGTCGAAGTTGGCCGAGTCGGAGGCGCCCGGGGTGCAGACCGGGAAGATCCGCCGGATGGCGCCGGGGAGGTCGGGGCTGCGCAGCAGCGCCTCCCGGGCCTGCATCCAGTTCCGGTTGCCGCGGATGGTGTTGATCTCACCGTTGTGGGCGATGAACCGGTACGGGTGGGCCAGCGGCCAGGACGGGAAGGTGTTGGTGGAGAAGCGGGAGTGGACCAGCGCGATCGCGCTCTCGACCCGCTCGTCGGTCAGCTCCGGGAAGTACGCCGGCAGCTGGTCCGGGGTGAGCATGCCCTTCCAGGTCATGGTCCGCGAGGACAGCGACGGGAAGTATGCCGGCACGCCCCGCTCGGCGCTCTCCCGCTCGGCCTGCTTGCGGACACAGAACGCCACCCGGTCCAGGTCGAGGCCGACCAGCGGGGAGCCGGCCGGGCCGGCCGGGGTGTCGGTGAGTCGGTGCGCGGCGAGGAAGATCTGGCGGATCCGGGGCATCGCCGCGAGCGCGGTCTCGCCCAGCCCGCTCGGGTCGACCGGCACGTCCCGCCAGCCGAGCAGGTCGGCCCCCTCGACCAGGGCGTACTTCTCCACCACCTGCCGGGCGCGGACCTCCCCGGCGTCGTCGTCGGGGAGGAAGACCAGGCCGGTGGCGTACTGGCCGGCCGGCGGCAGCGGGAAGTCCACCACCGCGCGCAGGAACGCGTCCGGGACCTGGATCATGATCCCGGCGCCGTCGCCGGTGTTGTGCTCCGCGCCCCGGGCGCCGCGATGGTCCAGGCGGCAGAGCGCGCCGAGGCCGCCCGCCACCACCGCGTGGGAGCGCCGGCCGTGCAGGTCCGCCACGAAGGCCACGCCGCACGCGTCGTGCTCGTTCGCCGGGTCGTAGAGACCGGCCGCGGGCGGGGCCGACTGCGGGCTGTGAGGGTACGGAAGGGCCACCGGGCCTCCTGTCGTCACTCAGGATGGATCATGGTCGGGACGACGTCGGCCCTTGGCGGTCTATTGAGTCTACGTTAGGGCGACCCCCGCAGGGCCAGTGCAGATTGATCACACCTTCCAGACTCTGGGACATGTAGTCTCGCGCGGTGGATCCCCTGCACAGCGAACTCGTCGCCCGGCTGGAACGCTTCTACGACGCGGTGCCCCGGAACGCCGCGCGCGTGGAGGAGTACGGCGCGCTCGTGCTCTTCGTCCGGGAAGGAGCGGGTTGGCCGTTCTACGCCCGACCCCGCCTGGACGCCACCGAGCCCCCGACGCTGGCCGACGTGACGGCGGTCCGTGAGCGGCAGCGGGAGCTGGGCCTGCCGGAGGCCCTGGAGTGGGTGCACGAGACCACCCCGGATCTGCTCGCGGTGGCCCGCGCGGCGGGGCTGAGCGTGCTGGAGGCGCCGCTGATGGTGCTCGACCCGGCCGCCCTGCCCGACCCGGCGACGCTCACCGCCGTACCGGTGCGGATGCTGGACCCGGACGCGCCCGGCTTCGCCGCGGACGTGGCCGCCCGCCGCGCGGTCGCCGCGGTCGGCTTCGCCGCCGCCGGCACCGCCCGGGGCGACGTCGGCCCGGCACAACGGGACGCCACGGTCACCGAGCTGGACGAGGCGGCGCTGGACGAGGAGCGGGCCCGCATCGCCGACGGCCGCCGGTTGTCGGTGCTGGCCGGCACGCCCGAGGAGGGGGCGCTGGCCAGCGGGATGGCGATGCGGGTCGGCGACGTGGCCGAGATCGCCGGGGTGGCCACCCTGCCGGCCGCGCGCCGCCGGGGGCTGGGCGCGGCGGTCACCGCCGCGATCGCCCGCGAGCTGCTGGCCGCCGGCACCGACCTGGTCTTCCTCTCCGCCGGCAGTGAGGAGATCGCCCGCGTCTACCTCCGGGTCGGCTTCCGCCGCATCGGCACCGCCTGCATCGCCGAACCCACCGCCCTCATCTGATCCCCACACCCCGGCTCCCGGCTCCCGGCTCCCGGCGATCATGAAGTTGGCGGTGTCCGCGTCGGTGTCGTGCCGCCAACATCATGATCAACGCGGAAGCGCGCGGAGGCGGCGGGCGCGCGGGCGGTGCGGCGAGCGGGGGTCAGGGGGTTGGGGGGCGCCACTGGGCGGCCGCGGAGGCGGCGCTGGAGAGCAGTCGGGGGCTGATCGTGCCGAGGGCGGCGTCGCGGGCCCGCAGGGCCAGCCGGCCCCGGGCCTGGAGGACCGCCGACATCCGGCGGGTCTGCCGTACCACCGTCGCCGCGCGGGGGCGGCGCAACCGGTCGTACGTCTGCACGGCGTCGGGCAGCCGGGACTCGCGCAGCAGCGAGGACAGGGTGGCCGCGTCCTCGAAGGCGAGACAGGCGCCCTGCCCGAGGTGCGGCGGCATGGCGTGCGCCGCGTCGCCGAGCAGCACCACGCCGCCGGGGCCGGCCGGGAAGCCGTACGCCCGGGGCAGCGGGCGCAGCTCGCGGACCTCCTGCTGCACCAGGTCCGCCGGGTCGGTGGCGTCGAGCAGCTCGCCGATCGGGGCGGGCCAGCCGGCGTACCAGCGCTTGAGCAGGGCGAGCTGGGTCTCCGGCGGCTCCGGCCGGGGCGCTCCGGCGGCGGTGGCGACCCAGTAGATGCCACCCCGGCGGGAGGCGCCGGAAGAGCCGCGCTCGCCCAGCGAGGCGGCCACGAAGCGGTAGCCCGCGCCCAGCACCTCCCCGCCGACCGGCTGGTCGCCCGGCAGCCGGGGCGCCCGGTACCAGGGAATCACCGCGCGCCAGGCCGCGCAGCCGGAGCTGACCACGGCCGAGGACGGGGCGAGCTGGCGACGTACCGCGCTGTCGGTGCCGTCGGCGGCGACCACCAGGTCCGCCTCGACCAGGTGCGCGCCGGCGCCGACCGCCGACCGCTGCCCGGGGCGGACCCGGACGGTGTCCACGGTCACGCCGGTGCGCAGCTCCACCCGGTCGCCGAGCCCGGCGATCAGCGCGTCGTGCAGGTCCTCCCGGTGCACCACCACCGGCATCCGGTCGGCCGGCGTGGGGCGCGGCTGCACCAGCCAGTGGCCGTCCGGCCGACGCACCCCGGCGTCGGGCAGCGGGGTGGCGATCGCGTCCAGTCCGGCGCCGAGGCCGAGCGCGTGCAGCGCGCGTACCCCGTTGGGCCAGAGCACCACGGCCGTGGCTTCCGGGCGGACCCGGTCCGCCCGTTCCAGCAGGGTGACCTGCCAGCCGGAGCGGGCCAGCGTGCCGGCCACCGCCAGCCCGCCGAGCCCGGCGCCGACCACCACCGCGGTGCGCATCCCCGCCCCGCTCAGCTGTCCCGGTCGGTGGGCCGGCCGCCGGCGGCGCCCGCCCGGTCGTCCCGCTCCGGCGCGTCGCCGTCACCGTCGCGCTCGGGCGCCGTCCCGGCGTCGGCCGGGGGCTCGTCGTCGGTCGCCGTGGTCACCTCGGCGGCGGGTTCGTCGGGGACCTCACCGGTCTCCCGGTACGCCCGGAACTGCTCCTCGCTGACCGTCCGGTAGCCCTCCGGGGCGACCGCCCGCGGCCCGTTCTCGGTGCGGGAGAGGTCGACCTGGGAGACGTCGCCACCGGTCGGCGGGGCCGGGGTGGCCGGCACGCCCACCGGGATCAGGTACTCGCGGGGGCCGCGGACCCGCACGAAGTAGATCAGGCCGCCGAGGAAGACCAGGGCGGCGGTCCAGACGTTGAGGCGGACCCCGAGGATCTGGTTCGCCTCGTCGGTGCGCATCAGCTCGATCCAGAACCGGCCGGCGGTGTAGCCCATCACGTAGAGCGCGAACGCCCGGCCCTTACCCAGCTTGAGCCGGCGGTCGAGGGCGAACACCAGGGCGGCGACGCCGACGTTCCAGAGCGCCTCGTAGAGGAACGTCGGGTGGTAGAGCCCCGGCTCCAGGATCGGCCGGCCGGCCTCGTCGCGCAGCGCGTGGCCGGGGTGCACAGAGTCCATCTTGTGGATCTCCAGCCCCCAGGGCAGCGTGGTGCGGCCGCCGTAGAGCTCGTTGTTGAACCAGTTGCCGAACCGGCCGACCGCCTGGGCCAGCGGCAGGCCGGGGGCGAGCGCGTCGGCCACCACCGCGAACGGGATGCCGAGCTGCCGGGCGGCGATCCAGGCGCCGACCGCGCCGCCGGCCACCGCGCCCCAGATACCCAGACCGCCCTCCCAGATGGCGAACGCCTTCAGCGGCTCGCCACCGGCGCCGAAGTACTTCTCCGGCGAGGTGATGACGTGGTAGATCCGGGCGCCGACGATGCCGGTCGGCACCGCCCAGACCGCGATGTCGAGCACCGCGCCGGGAGCCACGCCGCGCTGGCGCAGCCGGCGCTCGGTGACCCAGCAGGCCAGCACGATGCCGAGGATGATGCAGAGCGCGTAGGCCCGGATCGGCACCGGCCCGAGCTGCCAGACCGCGGTGGTCGGGCTCGGGAGGGCAGCCTGGGGGCTCAACGAGGCGAGGGTCACGGGTGCAAAGGCTACCGCTGCGCACCGCATCCGCGGCACCCCGGTCCGGCGCGCTTCGTGTGCCGGATGACTTCCGGTTTGCCGGCCCGTACGCTCTTTGTCCATGAGCACGCTCACCTGCGCGGTCGCCGCGGTCCTGACCGACGAGGCCGGTCGGGTGCTGCTGTGCCGGGGCGACCGGGGCGGGCGGTGGGCGCTGCCCGGCGGGCGGCTGCGCCGACCCGGGTGCCCGACCGGCGCGGTGGCGGGCGAGGTCCGGCGAGAGACCGGGTGGTCGGTCGACGTGATCGACCTGGTCGGCCTCTACCACCTCACCTGCTCGTGCGATGGGCCGCCGGCGCCCGATCCCCTGCCCGACGTGCTGGTGCACGTGTTCCGGGCCCGTACCCGGCAGGGTACGGCCGACGAGCCGCCGGCCGGGTGCACTCTCGCCTGGCACCTGCCGGACCGGCTGCCCACCGAGGTCACCCCGGTCACCCGGGCCGCCCTCGCCGACGCCCGGGCCGGGCGCTCAGGGGTGCTGCGCGACCTGCGCCCCGACGGTGCGGCGGGGGCCGCGGTCCCGCCCGACGTGCCGACGAGGCCCGCGACCCCGGTGGGCGGAGGCTCGCAGTCCCGGGCGGGCGATCCCGGGCCTCCTGCGCCGCGCGCCGCGTCGGCCGTCCGACCCAGTCCCTGACCGAGGCGCCCCCGCGCCCCACGCCGCACTCACGGCACGGACCGAGGCGCCCCCGCGCCCCACGCCGCAAACGGAGTCGACCACGCCGGCGCGGTCGCGGGGCACCGGGCGGGCGGCAACGACCGGGCCGCCGGAGTCAGCGGGCGGGGTGGCGGACGCCCTCGGCGAGTTCGGCGCTGAGCGTGCGCAGGGCGGTCAGCCCGGCGGCGGAGTCCGGGGCGTCGAGCAGGCAGCGGACCAGGGCGCTGCCCACGATCACGCCGTCGGCGTACCCGGCGACGGTGGCCGCCTGGGCGCCGGTGCCCACGCCGAGGCCGACGCCGACCGGCAGGTCGGTGACCTCGCGGAGCCGGGAGACCAGGATCGGCGCGGCGTCCGAGGTCTGCGCCCGGGCGCCGGTGACCCCCATGATCGCGGTGGCGTAGACGAAGCCACGGCAGTGCTCGACGGTCATCTTCAGCCGCGCGTCGGTGGACGAGGGCGACACCAGGAACGTGCGGTCCAGGCCGTGCTCGTCCGAGGCGGCCAGCCACTCGCCGGCCTCGTCGGGGATCAGGTCCGGGGTGATCAGGCCGGTGCCGCCGGCGGCGGCGAGGTCGCGGGCGAACGCGTCGACGCCGTACTGCTCGATCGGGTTCCAGTAGGTCATGGTGACCACCGACGCGCCGGTGGCCGCGACCGCCTCGACGATCCGCAGGGTGTCCGCCGTGCGGACCCCGCCGGCCAGGGCGATGTCGCTGGCCTTCTGGATCACCGGCCCGTCCATCACCGGGTCGGAGTACGGGATCTCCACCTCGATGACGTCGACGCCCGCCTCGACCATGGCGGTCATCGCGGCGATGCTGCCCTCGACGGTCGGGAAGCCGGCCGGCATGCAGCCGACCAGCAGGGCCCGCCCGTCGGCGCGGGCCTTGTCGAAGGCCACCCCGATCCGACTCACGCTGTCACTCCTTGTCGAGGATGCCGAAGTACTCGCCGGCGGTGTGCACGTCCTTGTCACCCCGACCGGACAGGTTGACCACGATGACCGGTTCCCGGCCGAGTTCGGCGGTGAGCCGGGGGGCGATCTTCAGCGCGCCGGCCAGCGCGTGCGAGCTCTCGATCGCCGGGATGATCCCCTCGGTACGGCAGAGCAGCTCGAACGCGGCCATCGCCTCGGCGTCGGTCACCGGCTCGTACGTGGCCCGGCCGCTGTCGTGCAGCCAGGCGTGCTCCGGCCCGACGCCCGGGTAGTCCAGCCCCGCGGAGATCGAGTGCGACTCGACGGTCTGGCCGTCGGCGTCCTGCAGCACGTACGTGCGGGTGCCGTGCAGCACCCCGGAGGTGCCGCCGGTGATGCTGGCCGCGTGCCGGCCGGTCTCCACCCCGTCGCCGCCGGCCTCGAAGCCGTACAGGCGCACGTCGGCGTCGCCGACGAAGGCGTGGAAGATGCCCAGCGCGTTGGAGCCGCCGCCGACGCAGGCGGCGACCGCGTCCGGCAGCGCGCCGGTCAGGTCGAGGCACTGCTGGCGGGCCTCCTCGCCGATGCCCCGGACGAAGTCGCGGACCATCTCGGGGAACGGGTGCGGGCCGGCGGCGGTGCCGATCAGGTAGTGGGTCTCGTCGACGTTGGCGACCCAGTCCCGCATCGCCTCGTTCATCGCGTCCTTCAGGGTGCGCGAACCGGCGGTGACCGGGACGACGGTGGCGCCGAGCATCCGCATCCGGGCCACGTTGAGCGCCTGCCGCCGGGTGTCGACCTCGCCCATGTAGACCACGCAGTCGAGGTCGAACAGGGCGGCCGCGGTGGCGGTGGCCACCCCGTGCTGGCCGGCGCCGGTCTCGGCGATCACCCTGGTCTTGCCCATCCGCTTGGTGAGCAGCGCCTGGCCCAGCACGTTGCGCACCTTGTGCGCCCCGGTGTGGTTGAGGTCCTCCCGCTTGAGCAGCACCCGGGCGCCGACCTTGGCGGAGAACCGCTCGGCGGAGTACAGCAGCGACGGGGTGCCGGCGTAGTCGCGCAGCAGGGCGTCGAACTCGGCGAGGAAGGCCTCGTCGGTCATCGCCTTGCGATACGCGGCGTCCAGCTCGTCCAGCGCCGCGACCAGCGCCTCCGGCACGAACCGGCCGCCGAAGCGGCCGAAGTGACCGGCGGCGTCGGGAAGCTGGCCGGCCGGGGCCGACGCGTTGGCGCTCATGACGGTGTCCTCTCCCTGGTGCGGGTGCCGGCGCTCGGGTCAGCGCACCGGGCGGGGCGTTGCCGGGTGGTTGCCGGCGTTGACCAGCTCGGCGACCGCCTCGCGGGGGCTCTTCTGGGTGACCAGGCCCTCCCCCACCAGCACGGCGTCGGCGCCGGCCGAGGCGTACCGGATGAGGTCGTGCGGGCCGCGCACGCCGGACTCGGCGATCTTGACGACGCTGCTGGGCAGGCCGGGCGCGATCCGCTCGAAGACCGAGCGGTCGACCTCAAGGGTACGCAGGTCGCGGGCGTTGACCCCGATCACCTGCGCGCCGGCCTCCAGGGCGCGGTCGGCCTCCTCCTCGTCGTGCACCTCGACCAGCGCGGTCATGCCGAGCGACTCGATCCGCTCCAGCAGCCCCACCAGCGCGTTCTGTTCGAGCGCGGCGACGATCAGCAGCACCAGGTCGGCGCCGTGCGCGCGGGCCTCGTGCACCTGGTAGCTGGAGACCACGAAGTCCTTGCGCAGGACCGGGACCTGCACGGCGGCCCGGACGGCGGCCAGGTCGTCGAGCGACCCGCCGAACCAGCGCCCCTCGGTCAGCACGCTGATGGCCCGGGCGCCGCCGGAGGCGTACTGCCCGGCCAGGTCGGCCGGGTCGGCGATCTCGGCCAGCCGACCCTTGGACGGTGAGGAACGCTTGACCTCGGCGATCACCGCCACGCCGGGCCGGCGCAGGGCCGCGTACGCGTCCAGCGGTGGCGGCGCGGCGGCGGCCAGCTCGCGGATCCGCTCCAGCGAAACCTGCTCCTGCCGCCGCGCCACGTCCTCGCGGACGCCGGCCAGGATCTCGTCGAGCACGCTTTCGGACGCCGCCGAACCGGCCCCGTCCCCCTCCGCGTGCGCATGCTCAGCAGTCACCAACGGACTCCCCTCTCCGGGTGTCATGGGCCGATGCTAGGGGGCGCCAGCTGGCGACGGCTGCCGGGGGTATGGCGCTCCTCACGAAATGGGCTGTGGCATGATGGCCGACGTTCCGGTGAACGTGATGTCACACAGCGCCACCGCGCCCATCGACCGGTGTCATCCGCACCCGCCGCCGGGCCGGCGCGCGACAATCGAACGTTGCCCATGGACAATGAGAGCACGGCGGCCCGGTCCGCGCAGCACGGCGACGCCCGTCGATGCTGTGACGAAGCTCAAGGAAGAACGACCCTACCCAGGTCGTTCGCCCCGACGGACAGTTGATCCGCCCGTCACCGCGGTGAAACGTGAGCGGGGCAGCCTGTCCACCAGGCAGACTCGATGACGCGCCTGCCGAGAAGTAGGACTCCTCCTGCGGGGTGACCACATGAGCACGACCGGGCCGAACTCCACCGCCCTCGGACTGACCACCATCTCCCGCACCGTCGCCTCGCTGGCCGTCGGCGTGGTGCACACCCTCGAACGTGCCGTGGTCGGCGAGGGCCGGATGCGTACCGCGCGCGGCAACGCCTGGGAGGCCGTCTGCGCCGACCGCGCCCGCGCCGACCAGCGGGCCGAACTGGACCGCCTGGTGGCCGAACTGGCCGCCGCCCGGGCCACGGTCCGGGACCGCCGCGAGGTCCGCGAGTCCCAGCCGGTCAGCTGACCGTCGGATCCTCGCCCCGGTCCAGCGCGTCCCACGCCTCCCGGGTGCCGCGCTCGGTGGCCGGGTGCCCGTCGGCCCCGGACGGCGCGCCGGCGCCGGACCGGCGCTCGTACCGGGCGCCCATCGCCGGCCAGCGCTGACCGCGCGCCGCGGTGAGGGCGCCGCCGAGCGCCGCCAGCACCCCGCCGAGCAGGCAGAGCGCCGGCCACTGCCGGCTCACCTCGCCGCCGAACGTGGCGACCGATCCGTACCCGCCGCCGGCCGCCACCGCCGCGCCGAGCAGCGCCAGCAGCCCGCCCAGCAGGCGGCGGACCTTTCCCCGGGTGGCCAGCACCGCGCCGCCCCCGGCCAGCCCGACCAGCGCCAGCGCCGACAGCCAGGGCAGCAGGTCGGCGCCCGAACGGCCCTGCCGCGCCGACGGCAGCGACCCGCGGCCGGCCAGCTCCACCGACCAGGTCCGGGTCGCCGCCCAGCAGGCCAGGCCCGCCCCGGCCAGGCAGAGCAGCACCGCGTACGTCAGCTCGCGCCGGCCCGGCGCGGACGGCGCGGCGGGCGTGTCCGGGCCGCTCATCGGGCCGGCCGGAGGGTCTCGGCGGCGGCGATGGCGGCGAGCACCGCGGCGGCCTTGTTCCGGGTCTCCTGGTCCTCGGCGGCGGGATCGGAATCGGCCACCACCCCGGCTCCCGCCTGCACGTACGCCCGCCCGTCGCGGATCAGCGCGGTGCGGATGGCGATCGCCATGTCCAGGTCGCCGCCGAAGCCGAAGTAGCCCACGGTGCCGCCGTAGAGGCCCCGCCGGACCGGCTCCAGCTCCTCGATGATCTCCATGGCGCGCACCTTCGGGGCGCCGGAGAGGGTGCCGGCCGGGAAGGTCGCCGCGAGCGCGTCGAAGGCCGTCCGGTCCTCGCGCAGCGTGCCCACCACGGTCGAGACGATGTGCATCACGTGGCTGTACCGCTCGATGGTGGCGAACTCCGGCACCTCCACGGTGCCCGGGCGGCACACCCGACCCAGGTCGTTGCGGCCCAGGTCGACCAGCATCACGTGCTCGGCCCGCTCCTTGGGGTCGGCGAGCAGCTCCGCGGCGAGCCGGGCGTCGGCGTCCGCCGTGGCGCCGCGCGGACGGGTGCCGGCGATCGGGTGCAGCAGCGCGCGCCGCTGCCCGTCCGCCCCGGCGTTGACCTTCAGGTGCGCCTCGGGTGACGAGCCGACGATGTCGAAACCGTCGAAGCGCAGCAGGTACATGTACGGGCTGGGGTTGGTGGTACGCAGCACCCGGTAGACGTCCAGCGGGTCGGCGTGGGTGTCCCGCTCGAAGCGCTGGGCGAGCACGATCTGGAAGCACTCGCCGGCCCGGATCGCCTCCTTGGCCGCCTCGACCGCCTTCGGATAGCCCCCGTCGGGGGTACGGCTGACCACCTCGCCGGCCGGCGGCCGGCCCACGGTGGAGATCATGGGCGGAATCGGTCGGGACAGCGCGGTGGTCATCGCGTCGAGCCGCCCCACCGCCTGGTGGTACGCCGCCGCGACCAGCGCCTCCCGGTCCGGCACGTCCATCGGCGGCAGCACCGCGTTGGCGACCAGGATCGCCGAGCCGTCGTAGTGGTCGAGGACCACCAGGTCGGTGGCGAGCATCATGCCCAGCTCCGGCACCCCGAGGTCGTCCTCGGTCAGCTCGGGCAGCCGCTCGAAGCGCCGGATCAGGTCGTAGCCCAGGTAGCCGACCATGCCGCCGGTCAGCGGCGGCATGTCGCTGGCCGGGTCCCAGACCGGGCCGGCGAGGGCCTCGACGGTCTCGCGCAGCACCCGGACCGGGTCGCCGGAGGACGGCACACCGGCCGGGGGCCGGCCGGTCCAGACCGCGACGCCGTCCCGCTCGACCAGGGTCGCGCCGCTGCGCACGCCGATGAACGAGTACCGGGACCAGGCCATGCCGGCCGAGCCGACGCCCTGCTCGGCGGATTCCAGCAGGAAGGTGCCCGGACCGCCGGCCAGCTTGCGGTAGACGCCCACCGGGGTCTCCGCGTCGGCCAGCAGCCGCCGGGTCACCGGCACCACCCGCCAGCTGGCGGCCAGCTCGGTGAAGCTGCCCAGGTCGGGGCTCAGCGTACCGTCGGTCATCGCCGGGACTGCCTCTCGTCCGCGCCGGCGCGGTCCGGCCGCGCCCCGCTCCTCGCGCTCACCGGTCGCTCCCCGCGCCGGTCACCGGCAGGTCGGTGAAGAAGCACGTGCGGTGCCCGGTGTGGCAGGCCGCCCCGACCTGGTCGACGCTGACCAGCAGCGCGTCGCCGTCGCAGTCCAGCGCCACCGAGCGGACGTACTGGTGGTGGCCGGAGGTGGCCCCCTTGACCCAGTACTCCTGCCGGCTGCGCGACCAGTAGGTGGCCCGGCCGGTGGTCAGCGTGCGGTGCAGCGCCTCGTCGTCCATCCACGCGACCATCAGCACCTCGCCGGTGTCGTACTGGCGCACCACGGCGGCGACCAGGCCGTCGGGGGTGCGGCGCAGCCGGGTGGCGATGGCCGGGTCGAGGCGGGACGAACCTACCGCGCCGGCAGCGGCGTCGGCGTCGCTCGGGGAAGAGTCAGTCACGGGCACAGTGACCCATTGTCCCGCACGCGGCGCGGGGACCTGCGGGGCGTACCCGCCCCGGCGGGCCGCCCGGGCGAGCTGGGCGACGTAGCGGTCCAGCCGGCCGTCGGCCAGCGCTGCGGCGAGGTCCGCCCCGGCCACCTCGGCGACGCGGTCGGCGTACGGGCGGACCAGCGGAACGACCCCGGCGACCAGGCGCGCCGCGGCGGCCCCGAGCTGGCCGGTGGAGCCGGGGCGCAGCCCGAGGCAGAGCAGCATGTCGTCGCGGTAGCCCGGCGGGGCGACCGGCAGGGCGAGCACGGCGGCGAAGGCGGCCCGCCGGGACACCACCCGGACGCTCGGGTTGGCCAGCCGCAGCACCGAGGGGCAGAGCCGGGCCAGGTCGGCGGCGGCCAGCCGCACCCCGAGGTGGTCGCCGGCGGCGCGGGCGGCGGCCACCTTGCCCAGCGTCGCCACCAGCTCCTCGAGCCGGGGCTGGTCGGCGGGCTGGCAGAGCACCGGCAGGTCGAGCCGGGGTCGCCAGTCCTCCTCGGCCCAGAGCAGCCGGACCGGCGCGGTGACCGGCAGGCCGAACGCCCAGTCGGCTGGTTCGCCGAGCCGGTCGACCCAGGAGCGGACGTCCCAGGCGGCCACCGAGACGTGCAGCAGCCGCCCGCCGACCTCGACGAGGTACGCGTGCCGGGCGGCGTACGGGGTGCGGCCGGTGCCGGCGGACCGGCCCGTCGCGCCCGGGGTGGGCGGGACGGGCCGGTCGTCGTCGGAGACGAGCACGTCGAGGTCGACGTCGCTGTGTTCGGTGGCGGCCCGTCGGGCGTGGCTGCCGCGCAGCAGGATCCCGACGACGCGGCGCTCGGCGCCCTCGCGCAGCCGGGTCGCCCAGTCGTCGAGGAAGGCGCCCGCCAACAACGGAGCGTGATCCACCGCGCCATCGTGCCGTACGCCCGATCAGGCCGCAATGCCCGTTGACGGACCCAGTGTCCGATCAGGAGGCTAGTGCCCCACGGTTCGCATTGATGCCTCGGGATACCTTTCGCCGGCGACCACGTCTGCGGGAACCGCCGCGCAGAGCCGGCCCCCTGCTCGAAGGCAACCGTTGCGGCCGGCAGGTATCTCATCTAGCGTTGAGTTCAACGGATGATGAGTTTTTGGGAGGTGGGCGGTGGAGGACGCGATCACGGTCCGCGACCTGGTCGTCGACCGGGGGCGGCGGAGGGTGCTGCACGGCATCGGCTGCACCGTCCCCCGCGGCTCGGTGACCGGGCTGCTCGGCCCCAGCGGCAGCGGCAAGACCACCCTGATGCGGGCGGTCGTGGGGGTGCAGGTGATCAGCTCGGGCACGGTCACCGTGCTGGGCCGGCCGGCCGGCACGACCGGGCTGCGCCGCCGGGTCGGCTACCTCACCCAGGCGCCCAGCGTCTACGCCGACCTGACCGTGCGGGAGAACGCCCGCTACTTCGCGGCGTTGCAGGGCCGGCACGCGGGCGACGCCGACCGGGCGGTGGCCGACGTCGGGCTGGCCGACGCGGCCACCCAGCTGGTCGGCACCCTCTCCGGCGGGCAGCGCAGCCGCGCCTCGCTGGCCTGCGCCCTGGTCGGCGAGCCCGAGCTGGTCATCCTCGACGAGCCGACGGTCGGTCAGGACCCGGTGCTCCGGGCCGACCTGTGGGCCCGGTTCCACGAGATGGCGGCGGCCGGCACGACGCTGCTGGTGTCCAGCCACGTGATGGACGAGGCGGCCCGCTGCGACCGGCTGCTGCTGATCCGGGAGGGCCGGCTGGTCGCCGACGACACCCCGGACGCGGTCCGGGAGCGCACCGGGGTCGACGACCTGGAGGAGGCGTTCCTGCGGTTGATCCGGTCGAGTGAGGCGGGCCAGCGGCACGCCGGTGAGGAGTTGTCGTGAGCGCGAGGATCCTGGCCGTGACGACCGGGCGGATCCTGCGCCAGCTGCGGCACGACAAGCGCACGGTGGCGCTGCTGGTGCTGGTGCCGACGGTGCTGCTGACCCTGGTCTACTACATGTACGCCGACCAGCCCACCGCGCCCGGGCAGCCGTCGGCCTTCGACCAGATCGCCCTGATCATGCTGGGCTTCTTCCCGTTCATCGTGATGTTCCTGGTGACCAGCATCGCGATGCTGCGCGAGCGCACCACCGGCACGCTGGAACGGCTGCTCACCACCCCGCTGCACAAGCTCGACCTGCTCTTCGGCTACGGCATCGCGTTCGGGCTGGCCGGGGT
Organism: Micromonospora sp. NPDC050200; assembly: GCF_040656135.1. Taxonomy (NCBI): domain Bacteria; kingdom Bacillati; phylum Actinomycetota; class Actinomycetes; order Micromonosporales; family Micromonosporaceae; genus Micromonospora; species Micromonospora sp. NPDC050200. Next base: position 22,888 of record NZ_JBFALG010000011.1, on the reverse strand, counting down.
GGTGCAGTCGACCATCGCCGCGGCGGTGGCCTACCGGGTGTTCGGGATGGAGACGGCCGGCAGCGCCGGGCTGGTCATCCTGGTCGCGGCGGTGAACGCCGTGCTGGCCGTGGCGCTCGGGCTGTTCTGCAGCGCCTTCGCCCGCACCGAGTTCCAGGCGGTGCAGTTCATGCCGGTGGTGGTCGCCCCGCAGCTGCTGCTCTGCGGGCTCTTCGTGCCGCGCGGGCAGATGGCCGGCTGGCTCCAGGCGGTCAGCGACGCGCTCCCCCTGTCGTACTCGGTCGAGGCCCTGCAGGAGGTCGGCGCGCACACCGAGCCGACCGGCCTGATGTGGCGGGACGTGGCGATCGTCGCGGGCGCGGCGGTGGTGGCCCTGGTGCTCGCGGCGGCGACCCTGCGTCGGCGCAGCGGATGACGGCGCGACGCACCGGCCGGCGCCCCGGCAATCCCGACACCCGTCAGGTCATCCTCGCGGCGGCCCGGACGGCCTTCGCCGAACGCGGCTTCGACGCGGCCTCCATCCGGGCGATCGCCACCGCCGCCGGCGTCGACCCGGCGCTGGTGCACCACTACTTCGGCACCAAGGAGGAGCTCTTCCGGGCCACCGTCGACATCCCGGTGGACCCGGCGGAGCTGCTCCCCGCCGTGCTGGCCGGCGGCGTGGACGGCGTGGGCGAGCGGCTGGTCCGAATGTTCCTCGGGATCTGGGACTCCCCGGCCGGCGCGGCAGCGGTGGCCCTGCTCCGCTCGGCGGTCAACAACGAGTGGACCGCCCGGCTGCTGCGCGAGTTCCTGGTCACCCAGGTGCTGCGCCGGGTGCTCGACCACCTCGATCTCCCCGCGGCGGAGTTGGCGCTGCGCGGCTCGCTGGTGGCCACCCAGATGATCGGCCTGGCCATGATGCGGTACGTCATCCGGCTGGAACCGGTGGCCTCCGCCGACGCGGAGACCCTGGTGGCGGTGCTCGGCCCGACCGTGCAGCGCTACCTCACCGGCGACCTCGACACCTGACCCGCCGGTCGGGCGGCGCGGGTCGGCGACGGGGGCGACGAAACGGCCGTCACTGACGGTCACGGGACCGGCGGGCAACGTCCTGACGAGCGATATGCCCCAGGGTCATAAATGTGCCTCTCAGGCATATCGCTCACCGGACATGCGACCTCCGGACGCGGGCGCGGCACGTCCCGCCCACCCGGAGCACGCCTACCGGGTCTGCTCCAGCCAGGACGCGAAGAGCAGGCCGTAGACCGACTCCGGGTCACGGACCAGCTTCTCGTGCGGGCCGCGCTGCACGATCCGGCCCCGGTCCACCACGATCACCTCGTCGGCCGCCTGCGCGGTGGAGAGCCGGTGCGCGATGGCGAGGGTGGTCCGGCCCCGGGTGACCGCGTCCAGGGTGCGTTGCAGGCGTACCTCGGTGGCCGGGTCGACGGCGCTGGTGGCCTCGTCGAGCACCAGCAGGTCCGGGTCGGCCACGTACGCCCGGGCGAGCGCGACCAGCTGCCGCTCCCCCACGCTCAGCGCCTCCCCCCGCTCGCCGACCGGGGTGGCCAGGCCCGACGGCAGGCCGTCCAGCCAGTCGGCCAGCCCCAGCTCGGTGAAGGCGGCGGTGAGCTGCGCGTCGGTCAGCTCGGGGCGGGCGAAGCGGACGTTGTCGCCGACCGTGGCGTCGAAGAGGAAGCCGTCCTGCGGCACCATCACCACCCGCGCGCGCAGCGAGTCGAACCGCACCCGGTCCAGCGGCACCCCGGAGAGCAGCACCTGCCCGGCGGTCGGGTCCATCAGCCGGGTGAGCAGCTTGGCGAAGGTGGTCTTGCCGCTGCCGGTCTCGCCGACCACCGCCACCCGGCTCTTCGCCGGGATGTCCAGGGTGACGTCGTGCAGCACCGGCGGGCCGCCCGGGTAGGCGAAGGTCACCCCGGCGAAGCGGATGTCCAGCGGGCCCGGCGGCAGTTCCCGCCCCTGCTCGCCCGGGTCGGCCACGTCGGGGGCGACGTCGAGCACGTCGAGCACCCGACGCCAGCCGGCGATGGCGTTCTGCGCCTCGTTGAGCACCTCGGTGGCGATCTGCACCGGCTGGATGAAGAGCGTGACCAGGAACAGGAACGCGGTGAGCTGGCCGATGGAGAGGGTGCGGTCCGCGCCGAGGGTGACCCCGACGACCACCACCCCGGCCAGCGCGACGCCGGCCGCCAGCTCCCCGACCGAGCTGCCCAGGATGCTGATCCGGATGGCCCGCTGCTGGGCCCGCTGCTGCCCCTCGATCGCCGTGTCGAGCCGCCGGGCAGTGCGCCCCGCGATGCCGTACGCCCGGATCACCGGCGCCCCGACGACGCTCTCGGCGATCGTGCCGAGCAGGGTGCCCATCCGCTGCCGGACCACGCCGTAGGCGGCGCCGAGCCGGCGCTGGAGCAACCGGATCACCAGCACGGCCGGCGCGAAGGCGGCGAGCACCACGAGGGTCAACTGCCAGGAGTACGCCAGCATCACGGCCGTGGTGACCACCAGCTGGCCGAGGTTGACGATCAGGATCACGCCGCCCCACTGGAGGAACTGGGTGATCTGGTCGACGTCGCTGGTCACCCGGGAGACCAGCGACCCGCGCCGCTCGGACTGCTGGTGCAGCATCGACAGGTCGTGCACGTGCCGGAACGCCCGGGTCCGGACGTTGGCCAGCGCGGTCTCGCTGACCGTGAACAGCCGGCGCATCATCAGGTAGCCGCAGGTGGTGGTGACCACCAGCACCGCAGCGGCGACGGCGACCACCGTCCACACCACGCCCAGGTCCAGGCCGCCGACGATGCCGCCGTCGATGCCGCGCTGCACCGCGACCGGCACGGCCACCCGGCCGACCATGTACACCAGGGCCAGCGCGAGGGTGCCGGCCAGCCCGGTCCGCAGCTCCGGGGAGAGCGCCAGCCCACGCCGCAGCGTCCGCCAGGTCGACTCGGGCCGCTCCTCCGGTTCCTCCCGCCGCTCCGGCTCCACGGTCGTCGCGCTCACCGGGCCGGCCTTTCGTTCGCGACTGCGGGGCTCCGCTCCGCTGCACTCCTCGCGCTCACCGGTCCACCTCGATCTCCAGGCCCGAGGTCAGCGGGGTGACCTCGTCGTACGTGCGGTTCTGCTCGCGTTCCTGCTCGGCCTGCTCGTACGCGGTGACCAGGTCGGCGTAGCCGGGCACGGTGGCGAGCAGTTCGCTGTGCGTGCCCCGGGCCACCACCCGCCCCTGCTCCAGGTAGACCACCTCGTCGGCGAGCGCGATGGTCGCCCGCCGGTACGCGACCACCAGGATCGACGCGGCTGCGCCCGACCCGCCGGTCGGGGCGCGCAGCCCGGCCAGGATGGCCGCCTCCACCCTCGGGTCGACGGCGCTGGTCGCGTCGTCGAGCACCAGCAGCCGGGGCCGGCCGGCGAGCGCCCGGGCCAGGGTGAGCCGCTGCCGCTGCCCGCCGGAGAGCGAGGTGCCCCGCTCGCCGACCATGGTGTCCAGCCCGTCGGGGAGCGCGGCGACGAAGCCGTCCGCCTCAGCCAGCCGCAGCGCGGCCCACACGTCCTCGTCGCCGATGCCCGGCCGGTCCAGGGTGACGTTGGCGCGCACGGTGTCGTCGAAGACGAACGGCACCTGGGCGACCAGGGCGACCGTCCGCGCCAGCGAGTCCGCGGCCAGCTCGCGCACGTCGACGCCGTCCAGGGTCACCGTGCCGGCGCGCGGGTCGACCATGCGCACGGCCAGCGAGGCGATGGTGGACTTGCCGGCGCCGGTCGGCCCGACCAGGGCGATCGTCTTCCCGGCCGGCACGGTGAAGGTGACCTCGCCGAGCACCTCCGCGCCGGGCAGGTGCGCCTCGGCCGGCTCGTACGCGAAGCAGACGTCGGCGAAGGCGAGCGTGGCGGGCGTCGGCTCGGCCGGGTCGAGCCGGCGCTCGCCGTACGGCATCTCGCCGGTGGCGTCCAGCACCCGGCGGACCCGGTCCCAGCCGGCGACGCTGCGCGGCAGCTCGGCGAGGACCCAGCCGATGGCCCGCACCGGGAAGGCCAGCACGGTGAAGAGGAAGGCGACGCTGACCAGCTCGGCGACGCTGATCGCGCCTTCCCGCAGCCGGAACACCCCCACCACCAGCACCGCGAGGGTGCCGAGGCTGGGCAGGGTCTCCAGCATCGGGTCGAAGACGCCACGCAGCCGGCCGACGGCGATGAGCGCGTCGCGCAGCTCACCGGCGCGGGCGGAGAACCGGGCGGTCTCCTGGGCCTCGCGGCCCATCGTCTTGACCACCAGGGCGCCGTCGAAGCTCTCGTGGGCGATGCCGCTGACCTCGGCGCGCAGCCGCTGGGCGCGGGCCTGCCGGGGCGCCATCCGCCGGGAGTAGACCACGTTGAGCGCGAAGAGCGCGGGGAAGACGGCGAGGCCGACCAGGGCCAGCGCCCAGTCGGTGAGGAAGAGCGAGACGACCGCCCCGACCAGCATGACCAGGGTGCCGACCGCGAAGGGCAGCGGGGCGATCGGGTACCAGGCCGCCTCCACGTCGGAGTTGGCGTTGGACAGCAGGGTGCCGGTGGCGTTGCGCTGGTGCCAGGCCAACGGCAGGTCGAGGTAGCGGCGGGTCACCCGGCGCCGGTAGGCGGCCTGGAGACGGAACTGCATGTAGCCGGCGCCGAGCCGGCGGCCGAAGATGCCCACCACCCGCAGCACGCTGATGCCGAACAGCGCCGTCGCGGCCAGGGCCAGCGCGCCGGTCCCGACGGAGCCGCGGGCGACGGCCGGCACCACCACCTCGCCGACCACCCCGCCCACCACGTACGCGCTGGCGATCACCATGAGGCCGAAGAGCACACTGCCGCTCACCGCCACCGCGAAGATCCGCGGTTGTTCCCGGATCGCCCGGCCGAGGACCGACAGCCCCCTGCGGAGCACGTCCCGACTTGTCCCGCTCGCCACGCTGTCCCCCGCCGTAAGCCACCTCGTTCTCCCTCATCCTTACCGGTCCCGGCCAGCTCCGCCGACCCGGAGCCGGTATGTCGGCCGTCACGTGCCCGCCGGCGTGCCCCGGCCGCCGCCGGGGACACGCTCCGGCGCGCCGACACCGGCCGGCGGGCCTACGATCTCCCTCATGCCGCGGTACGCCCGATCGGAGCGCGAGGCGCTCGCCGATCTCATGCTGGAGCTGGGGCCGGACGCACCGACCATCGACGAGGGATGGACGACCCGCGACCTCGCCGCCCACCTGGTGGTGCGGGAACGCCGCCCGGACGCCGCCGGCGGCATCGTGCTGCCGCCGCTGCGCGGGTACGCCGAGCGGGTGCGCCGGCAGATCGCCGTCCGCCCCTGGGCGGAGCTGGTCGGGCTGGTGCGCCGCCCACCGGTGTGGAGCCCGGTGAGCAACCCGCTCACCGACGAACTGGCCAACACCCTGGAGTTCTTCATCCACCACGAGGACGTCCGGCGGGCCGGGGCGGGGTGGCAGCCGCGCGACCTGCCGGCCGGCCTGCGGGCGCGGCTGTGGAAGCGGGCCTCCCTGCTGGCCCGCACGGCGCTGCGCCGGTTCCCGGCCGACCTGCTGGTGCAGGCGCCCGGTCACGGCGAGCTGTCGGTGGGGCGGGGCGGCGAACGGGTCCGGCTGGTCGGGTCGCCGGGCGAGCTGGCGCTCTTCCTCTCCGGCCGCCAGCGGGTGGCCCGGGTCCAGGTCGACGGCCCCGCCCCCCTTGCCGACCGGATCCGGCACGCTCCCCTCGGCCGCTGACTCGCCCCGGGCCCGGCGCGGCCCCGGACCGTCGACGGTGATCAGGAAGTTCCGGCCGGCGACGTGGGTCGGATCCGACCGGACCTGCTGATCACGGCCGACGACGGGCACGGATGTGCGGAATCGGTCAGCGGCCGGGTTTCCCACCATGCGCAACCAGCGAGCCCCGCCAATGTGAAAATGTCGTATTCTGCTGCCCGCCGGCCCCGTCCGGGGCTGCGGACAGGGGGCGCCATGCGCGGCATCACCGGGTCAGGACTGCACGAGCCTCCCTTCCTCGGCCAGCGGCACCCCGCCACCGGCCGGGTCGCCGGGGAGAGCCTGGCCTGGGCCCGCGGCCTCGGGCTGGTCGAAGACGGACCGCGGTGGCACCGGCTGCGGGCCGCCGACGCCGCCGAACTCGCCGGCCGGGCCTGCCCGCGAGCGCCGGTCGGCCGGCTGCGGCTGCTCACCGACCTGATCAACTGGCTGTTCGTGGTGGACGACAGCTGCGACGAGGACGAGCTCGGCGCGGAGCCGGGCCGGCTCGCGCCGACCGTCGCCACCCTGCTGGACGTGCTCGACCAGCACGGTACGACCGGGGCGGCGGCGCCGGCCGGCGGGCCGCTGGGCGTCGCGCTGGCCGACATCTGCCGGCGGGTACACCATCACCGCCCGGCGCTGCTGCTGCGGCTGGTCGCCCAGCTGCGCGAGTACCTGCTCGCCCTGCTCTGGGAGGCGGCCAACCGGGAGCACCAGCGGGTGCCGGAGCTGACCGAGTACCTCCAGATGCGCCGGCACACCGGCGGGGTACGCCCCAGCCTCGCCCTCACCGACCTGGCGTACGACGTCCGGCCCGGGCCGGGACGGCGCACCGACCCGGCGGTGCTCGCCCTCGACAACCTCACCGTCGACCTGGTCTGCTGGTGCAACGACCTCTTCTCCCACCGCAAGGAACTCCGCGCCGCACCGGACCCGCACAACCTGGTCACCGTCATCGCGACGCACACCGGGCAGGAGATCGACGCCGCCGTTTGCACGGCGGCCGGGCTGTTCAACGACGGGCTGGACCGCTTCCTCGTCGGCGAGGCGGCGCTGGCCGGGGATCCGACCCTCGCGCCCTTCCTCGACGTGCGCCGGTCCTGGATCCGGGCCACCTACGACTGGTCGCTGCGGGCCGGCCGGTACGCCTGAGCGGTCCACCTCGCGGGGCTCAGCCGGCTGTCACCTTCCGGGGCTAGCCGATGCCCGGGTGCAGGCAATACCCTTCGGTAACCGCAGACCGGCGTGACCCCCGTCACGCCATCCACCCCCTGAAGGCGGCTGCAGCGATGGCTCTCGATGTACCGTACCGTTCCATCCCCGACATGTTCCTCAAGCGCGTGGCCGCCACCCCCGACCGGCACGCGTTCGCCCACCCGGCGCCGGACGACTCCGGCCCCGTCTGGCTGACGTGGGAGCAGGTCGGACAACGGGCCAGGGCGGTCGCCGCCGGCCTGCACGGCCTGGGCGTCGGCCAGGAGAACCCGGTGGCGATCCTGGCCAACACCCGACTGGACTGGGTGATCGCCGATTTCGGCATCATGTGTGCCGGCGGCGCGACCACCACCGTCTACCCCACCACCGAGCCCGAGGACGCGGTCTACATCATCGCCGACTCCGGCTCCCGGGTGCTCTTCGCGGAGAACCCGGCCCAGGCCGCCAAGATCGCCGGGGCGGAGCTGCCGGCGCTCACCCACGTGGTGCTCTTCGACGGCGCCGCCGACCCGGCCGCGGCCGTCCCCCAGCTCACCCTCGCGGAGCTGGAGGAGCGGGGGGCGCGGGCGCTGGAGGCCGAGCCGGACCTGATCGACATGCTGGTCGCCGGGATCGGCCCAGAGCACCTGGCCACCCTGATCTACACCTCGGGCACCACCGGGCGGCCGAAGGGCGTCGAGCTGCTGCACGGCGGCTGGTGCTGGGAGGCCGTGGCGCAGGCCGAGGTGGGGCTGCTCCGCGACGACGACACGCACTACCTGTGGCTGCCGCTGTCGCACTCGTTCGGCAAGACCCTGCTCTGCGGGTCGACCCACGTCGGCCTGCCGACATACGTCGACGGGCGGGTGGACAAGCTGGTCGACATGCTCGCGGTAATCAAGCCGACGCTGATGTGCGGCGCGCCCCGGGTGTTCGAGAAGGTCTACAACAAGGCCGTCACCACGGCCCAGGGCGCCGGCGGCGCCAAGGCGAAGATCTTCGCCTGGGGGGTCCGCACCGGCAAGGAGAAGGTCGCCCTGGAGCAGGCCGGCCAGCCGGTCCCGGCCGGGCTGAAGCTGAAGTACGCGCTGGCCGAGACGCTGGTGTTCAGCAAGCTCCAGGCCCGCCTCGGCGGCCGGATCCGGGTGCTGGTCTCCGGCGCGGCGCCGCTGAGCAAGGAGATCGCCACCTTCTTCGCGGCGGCGAACCTGCCCATCTCCGAGGGGTACGGCCTCACCGAGACCAGCGCCGGCAACTTCGTCAACCCGCCGGATGGGCTGCGCATCGGCACCGTCGGCAAGGCGATGGGCGACCTGGAGTGCCGGATCGACACCGACGGCGAGATCCTCGTCCGGGGCAGGCCGGTGATGCGCGGCTACCACAACCTGCCCGAGGAGACCGCCGCCGCGTTCACCTCCGACGGCTTCTTCCGCACCGGTGACATCGGCAGCCTGGACGACGACGGCTACCTGCGGATCACCGACCGGAAGAAGGACCTGGTCAAGACCTCCGGCGGGAAGTACATCGCGCCGTCGCACCTCGAGGGCATGTTCAAGGCGATCTGCCCGTACACCTCGCAGGCGATCGTGATCGGGCAGGCCCGCAACTACTGCACCATGCTGGTCACCCTCGACCCGGACGCGATCAAGGGCTGGGCGGCCGGCGGCCCCCTGGAGGGCCGCGAGTACGCCGAGATCGTCGCCTCCGCCGAGGCGCAGGCGATGGTCGAGGGGTACGTGGCCGAGCTCAACGGCAAGCTGAACCGCTGGGAGACGATCAAGAAGGTCACCGTCCTCCCCCGCGACCTGACCATCGAGCACGGTGAGATCACCCCGTCGCTGAAGATCAAGCGCCGGGGCGTGGAGAGCAACTTCGCCGCCGAGATCGACAAGATGTACTCCGGCACCCTCGCCGAGCTCTGACCCACCCGTTACCCGCCGGCGGCCGTGCCCCCTCCGTCCCGGGGCACGGCCGCCGGTCCGTCCGCCGGGCGACCCCGGCGGGTCGTCGGCGGCGGGCGGCGGTCACAGGTGTCGCCGGCGCCAATCGCTCTGCGCCGCCTCGACGGCGAGCTGCTCCTCCAACGCGAGCTGCCGGACCTGACGCCGCCGCCCGTCCTCGCTGAGCGTCTCGGCGACGGTGGCGGCGACGCAGAGCACCGACAGCAGCGCCACCGCCACCAGCTCCGGCAGCCGGGCCGCCACCAGGGCGACCAGGGCGACCAGGGCGATCATCACCACCGCCGCCAGCAACGGCCAGTGCACGGTGCGCAGCACCAGCAACGCGCAGCCGGCGAGGCTCAGCAGGTAGAGGCCGACGCCCCCGTACAGGACGGTGATCCAGAAGCCGCCGAGCGGCTCACCCCAGGACGGCGTGGCGGGCGACGCCGCCTCGGCGAGCAGATCCTTGACCCCGAGGGCGAAGAAGATGATCCCGACGACCATCGGCAGGTGCAGGTACGTGTACGCGTTGCGCGCCAGCCGGGCCCGTGCGGCCGGCTCCCGGGCATGGTGCAGCGCCTGCTCGACCCCGAAGGCCAAGGTGTCGAAGTACGCCCACCAGAGCACCGCGGCGATCCCGACACCGAACACCGCGGCGGTCATCACCGGCCCGGTCAGCGGCAGGGCGCTGATGGACTTCCCACCGAGCCCGAGCGCGATGATCGACTCGCCGAGCGCGATCAGGATCATCAGGGCATGCCGTTCCGCCCAGTGCCCGGCGGAGATCACCACCCAGTACGAGCCGCCCAGCGCGATCCCCGCCCCGTACTCCACCAGCACCGCCGCCGTCCAGAACCCGAGCTGCAGCGCTGTCGACAGGGGCCGCTCGGCGAGCCGGTACGGCACCAGCCCGGCGGCGACCAGCAGCGCCGTGGCGACCACCGGCAGGGCGGCGAGCAGCAGCCAGCGCCGGAATCGGGCCGGATCGGGGCGGGCCACCCAGCCGAAGATCGCGAGCTGCGCGGCACGGACCAGGAAGTAGCAGAAGGCGAAGACGAGCGGGCCGTTCAGCCCGCCAGGCTGGTCGACGAACGCGGCCGGCATGCTCAGCACCAGCAGGAAGGTGGCGGCCACGGTGACGAAGCCGACCACCGGCAGCACGCCCCGGTCGGCGCGGACCATGTTGCCGAGGCCGGCGAATCCGGTCCAACACCACCAGAGCAGTGCCAGCACCAGCAGGCCCTGGAACAGGCCGACCCCGGTGGGGCGGTTCACGGTCAGGCCGGTGACGTTGAGGAACGCGAAGACGAAGACCAGGTCGTAGAAGAGCTCCAGCCGGGTGGCCCGGGTGCCCGGACCGCCCCAGCTGATCAGTCGGGACCCGGTGTCTGTGCCCACCCGCGCAGTGTCCCAGCGCCGGGTCGGCGCCGGATGCCGATCGATCGATCGGCATCCGAAGGGGTCGCTCGCCAGCCTCAGGCGATCACGGAGTGCTCCCGCCACTGCGGACGCCCGGCCCGGTCCAGGTCGTAGCGGACCGCGGCGAGCCGGCCCACCGCCTCCACCAGGTCGGCGGCGGGCAGGGTGAAGGGCAGCCGCAGGAAGCGTTCCAGCGTCCCGTCCAGGCCGAACCGGGGACCGGGCGCCAGTCGTACGCCGACCTCCTCGGCGGCCCGGGCCAGCGCGCTGGAGATCGGGCCGTCCAGCTCCGCCCACAGGGTCACCCCGCCGTGCGGCGCGGCGACCCGCCAGTCCGGCAGGCGCTGCGCGAGCGCGTCGAGCAGGGCATCGCGCTGCGCGGCGAGCTGGGCCCGGCGGGCGGCGACGATGGCCGGCGCGGCGACGAGCAGGTGGACCGCGACCAGCTGGTCCAGCACCGGGCTGGCCATGTCGACGCCGACCCGGGCGGCGGCCAGCCGCTGCACCTGCGGGGCGGAGGCGCGCACCCAGCCGATCCGCAGCCCGCCCCAGTACGGCTTGCTCATCCCGCCGATGCTGATCACCCGGCTGTGCCGGTCGAAGGTGGCCGTCGGCGGGGGCAGCACGGTGCCGTCCAGCGGCAGGTCCACGAAGGACTCGTCGACGACCAGGTCGGTGCCGGCGGTGTGGGCGGCGGCGACCACCCGTTCGCGCAGCTCGGCAGACATCAGGTGACCGGTCGGGTTCTGGAAGTCGGGGATCAGGTAGGCCAGCTTGGGGCGGGCCTGGCGGATGCTGCCCAGCAGCAGGTCGGCGTCCCAGCCGGCCCCGTCGACGGCCAGCCCGTGGGTGGTGATCCGGGCCCGGCGGGCGGACAGGGCGGCCAGCGCGTTCGGGTAGGTCGGCGACTCGACCAGCACGCTGCCGCCGGGCGCCAGCGCCAGCCGGAGCACGAGGTCCAGCGCGTGCTGGGTGCCGCTGGTCACCATGACCTGCTCGGCGCTGGTGGGCAACCCCCGTTCGGTGTACGACCGGGCCACCGCCTCGCGCAGCTCGATGATGCCGGTCGGGTGGTAGCCGGCGCCGCCGAGGTAGCGGGGCAGGTCCTCGGCGGCGGCACGGGCGGCCGGGACGAGCTGCGGCGGGGCGGCCAGCGCGGCGACGCCCAGGTCGATCATGTCGCGGTCGTCCAGCGGGGTCCAGAGCCCGGTGCTGGCCACCCGGTGGGTGCCGGGCAGCATCGTCCAGCTGCCCGCGCCGCGCCGGCTCGCCAGGTGCCCGCTCTCCCGCAGCTGCCGGTACGCGGCGGTGACCGTGGTCCGGCTGATCCGCAGCGCCTCGGCCAGTTCCCGCTCGGCCGGCAGGCGTACCCCCAGGGGGAGCCGGCCGTCGGCGAGCAGGCCACGGACCGCGGCCGCGAGCGCGGCGTAGTCCGGGCTGCGACGGCGGCCCGGGAGCGCATGCCACTGACCCAGCAACCGGGCCAATTGGGCTCCCCGCACCTGGCTGGTCACGGCCACCCCTCCTAAATTGGCTCTTCTATCGCCACGATTGGCACCTAGGGTGGCACGCATGGCAGTGATTGGCAATCTACGGCACCGGCCGGTCCGCCGGCTCACCCAGCTCTACGTCGGGCTGGTCCTCTACGGCGTCAGCATGGCGCTGATGATCCGCTCCGAGCTCGGGTTGAACCCGTGGGACGTCTTCCACCAGGGCCTGTCCCGGCAGACCGGCATCTCGGTCGGCACGGCGAGCATCCTGGTCGGCGCGGTGGTGCTGCTGCTCTGGATCCCGCTGCGGCAGCGACCCGGGCTCGGCACGGTCAGCAACGTCGTGGTGATCGGCCTGGCCGTGGACGCCACCGTGGCCCTGCTCCCCGAGGACCTGCCACTGCTCGCGCGGATCTGCATGCTGGTCACCGGCATCGTCGCCAACGGCGTCGCGACCGGCCTCTACCTCGGCGCCGATCTGGGCCCCGGCCCGCGGGACGGGTTGATGACCGGGCTGGTCGCCCGCCGTCCCACCAGCTCGGTCCGGCTGGTCCGCACCGGCATCGAGGTGACCGTGCTGGCCCTGGGCTGGCTACTCGGCGGCACGGCGGGCATCGGCACCGTCGCGTACGCCCTCGCGATCGGCCCGCTGGCGCAGCTGTTCACCCCGCTCTTCACCGTCCCGCCACGATCCACCCCCGACACCCCGGTGGTCACCCTCGCTGAGCTGCGCTGACGTCCCGGTCGGAAAGTCGGTGTTTCCTCCGTCGGCACCGCCGGGCATCATTCCTGCATGGGGGAGAGCGGATGGCGCTGGACGGACGCGTGGATCTTCGTGTCACTGGTGATCGCGAGCGGGGCCGGGCGGCACCGCCGCGCGGCCGACAGCCGACGCCCGGAGGGCGTCCGGCTGACCGACGTCATCTCCACAGCGGACCACCTCAACCAGGCGATCCCCGAGCGGCAGGACGTCGAGGCGGCGGTACGCCGCTTGGTCGGCGCGGGCCTGGTCAGCGTCTCCGACGGCTGGTTCCGGATCACCCCCGACGGGGAGCGGCTCTGGCGCACCCGACCGAGCGCCGGCGTGGGGACCACCGTGGACACGGTGCAGGGGGTGCTGGTCCGACGGCACACCCCCGGTAGCGCGGACTGGCACCTGCCCGAGGAGGACCATGCCGCAGCCGTGCAGGAGTACATCGTCCGGTCGATCCCGGCCCCGCGCCGCTCGCCCGAGGGACGGACCGGCCGCTGAGCCAGGGCCGGACGCGGACAGCGCGCCGAGCGCGGCCCGGCGCGGCCCGGCGCGCCACCCGGCCCGGACAGCGCGGCGCAGCGCGGCAGCCCCATGCGAGGGCAACACCCCAGAGAGCAATATGCCTGTGAGGCATAAATGTGCCTCACAGGCATGTCACTCACTGAACACCTGCCCCCCAGGGGGCGCCACGCCAAGGGACCATGGAGCACGCCAAGGGACCAGGAAACAAGCCCGCAGCGACACCCGAACCGACCGGGAGCACGGCCTCCAGCGGCCGCGAATCAGGTTCGGCGGGCCGGTCAGCGGGTGGGGTGGCCGGCGGCGCGCAGCGCGTCCTTGACCTCGCCGACGGTCAGCTCGCCGAAGTGGAAGACGCTCGCTGCCAGCACCGCGTCGGCGCCCGCGCCGATCGCCGGCGGGAAGTGCGCCACCTCGCCGGCGCCGCCGCTGGCCACCACCGGCACGTCCACCACCGCGCGGACCGCCTGGATCAGGGCGAGGTCGAAGCCGGCCTTGGTACCGTCGGCGTCCATCGAGTTGAGCAGGATCTCGCCCGCCCCCAGCTCGGCGCCGCGCCGGGCCCACTCGACGGCGTCCAGGCCGGTGCCGCGGCGACCGCCGTGGGTGGTCACCTCGAACCCGCTGGGCGTGGTGGCGGCGGGAGCCCGGCGCACGTCCAGCGAGAGCACCAGCACCTGCCGGCCGAACCGGTCGGCGATCTCGGCGATCAGCTCGGGACGGGCGATCGCGGCGGTGTTCACCCCGACCTTGTCCGCGCCGGCGCGCAGCAGCGTGTCGACGTCGGCGACCTGCCGTACGCCGCCGCCGACGGTAAGCGGGATGAAGACCGACTCCGCCGTGCGGCGGACCACGTCGAGCATGGTGCCCCGGTCGCTGGAGGAGGCGGTGACGTCGAGGAAGGTCAGCTCGTCCGCGCCGGCCCGGTCGTACGCCGCGGCCAGCTCCACCGGGTCACCGGCGTCCCGCAGGTCGAGGAAGTTGACCCCCTTGACCACCCGCCCGGCGTCCACGTCCAGACACGGGATCACTCGTACCGCCACCGTCATGTCGCGAGCCTATCCAACGGAAACGGCACGGCGGCCGACCCGTTCCGGTCGGCCGCTGTGAACGAGGCCCGGGTCACACCCGGACCAGCGTTCTGCGAACCGGCACCAGCCGGCCGGACCGGACGCCGCAGCCGGGCTCAGCGGTCGCCGAGGTACGCCTCCAGCTCCACCTCGACCAGGTGGTCGGGGTCCAGCAGGCCGGCCACCACCACCATCGTGGCGGCCGGGCGGACCGCGCCGAACACCGCGTTGTGCGCCCGACCCACCTCGTCGGCGTACGCGCGGTCGGTGACGTACATCCGGGTGCGGACCACGTCGCCGGGCTCCGCGCCCACCTCGGCCAGCGCGTCCAGCGCGATCCGCAGGGCCTGCGCGGTCTGCGCCGCCGCGTCCCCGACGTGGGTGACCACCCCGTCCACGGTGGCGGTGCAGCCGGCGGTCAGGGCCAGGTCGCCGGCCCGGACGACCCGGGAGTAGCCGTACAACGACTCCCACGGGCCGCCCGAGCCGAGCCTCGTGACGGTCACGCCTCCGCCAGGGTTTCCAGCGCCTGCGCCACGGTGAACGCGCCCGCGTACAGCGCCTTGCCGGTGATCACGCCCGCCACCCCGATCGGCTCGAGGGTGGCCAGCGCCCGCAGGTCGTCCAGCGTGGAGACGCCGCCGGAGGCGATCACCGGGGCGTCGGTGCGGGCGCAGACCTCGCGCAGCAGGTCCAGGTTCGGCCCGCGCATGGTGCCGTCCTTGGTGATGTCGGTGACCACGTACCGCGCCGCGCCGGCCTTGTCCAGCCGCTCCAGCACCTCCCACAGGTCACCGCCGTCGCGGGTCCAGCCCCGGGCGGAGAGGGTACGACCGCGCACGTCCAGCCCGATCGCCACCCGGTCGCCGTACTCGCCGCAGACCCGGTCGCACCAGACCGGGTCCTCCAGCGCGGCGGTGCCGATGTTCACCCGGGCCGCGCCGGTGCCCAGCGCCGCCTGCAACGACTCGTCGTCCCGGATACCGCCGGAGAGCTCCACCTTCACGTCGAGCTGACGCACCACCTCGGCGAGCAGGTGCGCGTTGGAGCCCCGGCCGAACGCCGCGTCCAGGTCGACCAGGTGGATCCACTCAGCGCCGTCGGACTGCCAGGCCAGCGCGGCCTCCAGCGGGTCGCCGTACCCGGTCTCGCTTCCGGCGGCGCCCTGCACGAGCCGGACGGCCTGGCCGTCGGCTACGTCCACGGCAGGCAACAGGGTGAGGCTCAACTTCTCTCTCCTCGCATCAGATCCGACGGTCCAGGGCGATCACCACGATCGCCGGCAGGACCAGCAGCAGCAGGACGACCAGCACCAGGCGCAGCGCCAGGTCGTCCACGAACGTCCAGATGCCGAACAGCGCGGCCAGGCTCAGCCCCACGATCGCGGCCCGCTCCCCCCGGCTGCGGCGGCCCAGCCGGCCGGTACGGCCCCGCCGCCACTGCGGCGTCAGCCGGCGTACCAGGGCGCGCGTCCGCTGCCGGCGGGCCAGCCTGCGCTGGCGCACGACGCGTTCCCGGGCGGCCTCGGCCTCCCGGACGGCGCGCCGGCGGGCCCGCTCCTTGCTCACGCCGTGCCCCGCACGGCCCCGGTCGCCGACACGCCCCGCGCCGGGCCGGCCGGCTCAGCCAACCGTGGCCAGCCAGTTGCGCAGCAGTGCGGCCCCGGTGTCGGCGGACTTCTCCGGGTGGAACTGGGCGGCCGACAGCACGCCCCGCTCCACCGCGGCGACGAAGTCCGTGCCGTGGTGCGCGGTGGTGACGGTGGCGCCCGCGGCGGCCAGCCCCGCGGTGTCGTTCACCCCGTACGAGTGGACGAAGTAGAACCGGCTGTCGGCGGGCAGACCGGCGAAGAGCACCGAACCGGCCGGCGCCTGCACGGTGTTCCAGCCCATGTGCGGCAGCCGGTCGGCGGGCAGCTTCGTCACCCCGCCGGGCAGCAGCCCGAGCCCCTTGGTGACCACGCCGTGCTCGTCACCGTGCTCGAAGAGCACCTGCATGCCGACGCAGATGCCGAGCACCGGCCGGCCGGCGGCGACCCGCTCGGCGACCACCGGGCCGGCGCCGAGCGCCTCGATCCCCGCCATGCAGGCGGCGAAGGCGCCCACGCCCGGCACCACCAGGCCGTCCGCCTCGGCGGCCGCGGTCAGGTCGTCGGTGACGGTCACCTCGGCGCCGGCACGCTCCAACGCGCGCTCGGCGGAGCGCAGGTTGCCCGAGCCGTAGTCCAGCACCACGATCCGCCTGGTCATCAGCCCTCCCCGGGCAGCAGCCAGAGCACCCCGCCGACGGTGGCGAGCGTGGCGAGCAGCGCGGTGACGACCACCGCGCCGCGCGGCGCGCCCTGCCGGTGCAACGACCACGCCCCGCCGACGAGCACACCGGCCAGGATCAGCAGCAGGGTCGGCAGCATCGCGCTCATCAGTGTCCTCCTTCATTCGCGACTGCGGGGCTCCGCTGCGCTGCACTCCTCGCGCTCATCGGCGTCCTCCTTCATTCGCGACCGCGGGGCTCCGCTGCGCTGCACTCCTCGCGCTCATCGGCGTCCTCCTTCATTCGCGACCGCGGGGCTCCGCCACGCCGCACTCCGCACGCTCGTCACAGCGCGCCCTTCGTGCTGGGGATCGCGCCCGCGGCGCGCGGGTCGATCGCGGTGGCCTCACGCAGCGCCCGGGAGACCGCCTTGAACTGCGCCTCGACCACGTGGTGGGCGTCCGGGTGGCCGCCGGGGCGGGCCGCCCGCAGCACGTCCACGTGCAGGGTGATCCGGGCCGACTGGCCGAAGGACTCCCAGATGTGCCGGGTCATGCTGGTCGGGTAGACCGGGCCGATGTACGGCGCGAGCGCCGGCTCGTCGTGCACCACGTACGGGCGGCCGGAGAGGTCCACCGCGGCCCGGACCAGCACCTCGTCCATGGGGACGGTGGCCGAGCCGTACCGCCGGATGCCGGCCTTGTCCCCCAGCGCCTGGTCGAAGGCGGCGCCCAGGGCCAGCGCGGTGTCCTCCATGGTGTGGTGGGCGTCGATCTCCAGGTCGCCGACGGTGCGCACGGTCAGGTCGAAGCCGCCGTGCCGGGCGATCTGATTGAGCATGTGGTCGTAGAAGCCGACGCCGGTGCTGATCTCGGCCTGGCCGGTGCCGTCGAGGTCGAGCTCGACGAGGACCTTGGTCTCCTTGGTGATCCGCTCCACCCGGGCGGTGCGACTCATGAGAGCTTCTCCATTGCGGCGAGGAAGGCGTCGGTCTCGGTCGGGGTGCCGGCGGTGACCCGCAGCCAGCCGGGCAGGCCGACGTCGCGGACCAGGACGCCGGCGTCGAGCAGGGTACGCCAGGCGACGGCCTGGTCGCCGTCGACGGAGAAGAGCACGAAGTTGGCGTCGCTGTCGGCGACCCGGTGGCCGCGGGCGCGCAGCTCGGCGACGATCCGGTCCCGCTGGACCATGATCGCGTCGACGGTGCCGAGCAGGGCGTCGCGGTGCGCCAGCGCCGCCCGGGCGGCGGCCTGGGTGAGCGCCGAGAGGTGGTACGGCAGCCGGACCAGCTGCACGGCGGCCACCACCGCCGGGTCGGCGGCCAGGTAGCCGAGCCGGCCGCCGGCGAAGCCGAACGCCTTGCTCATCGTGCGGGTGACCACCAGCCGCGGGTGCCCGGGCAGCACCGCCAGGGCGCTGACCGTGCCGGGGCGGGCGAACTCGGCGTACGCCTCGTCGACCACCACCATGCCTGGCGCCTCGGCCAGCACCGCCGCGACCACCGCCGGGTCGAGGGCCGTGCCGGTGGGGTTGTTCGGCGAGCAGAGGAAGACCACGTCCGGCCGGTGCTCGCGGACCTGGGCGACCGCCTCGTCGGCGGTGAGCCCGAAGTCGACGCCGCGCCGGGCGGGGATCCACCGGGTGCCGGTGCCGAGCGCCAGCAGCGGGTGCATCGAGTACGCGGGCACGAAGCCCAGCGCGCTCCGCCCCGGGCCGCCGAACGCCTGGAGCAGCTGCTGCTGGATCTCGTTGGAGCCGTTGGCCGCCCAGACCTGCTCGCCGGTGAGCCGGTGGCCCAGGTAGGCCGCCAGGTCGGCGCGGAGCGCCACCGCGTCCCGGTCCGGGTAGCGGTTGAGGTCGCGCAGCTCCGCCGCGAGGGCCTTGCCGATCGCGTCGACCACCGGCTCGGGCACCGGGTACGAGTTCTCGTTGGTGTTCAGCCGTATCGCCACGTCCAGCTGCGGCGCCCCGTACGGCGTCAGGCCCCGCAGGTCGTCGCGGATCGGCAGGTCGTCCAGGCTGGTCACGAGACGCCCCCGGGGAAGCGGACACCGACCGCCTGGCCGTGTGCCGGCAGGTCCTCCACGTTCGCCAGGGTCACCACGTGCGGGGCCACCTCGCGCAGCGCGTCCTGGCTGTATTCGACCAGGTGGACGCCGCGCAGGAAGGACTGCACGGACAGCCCGGAGGAGTGCCGGGCGCAGCCGCCGGTGGGGAGCACGTGGTTGGAGCCGGCGCAGTAGTCGCCGAGCGACACCGGCGACCAGGCGCCGACGAAGATCGCCCCGGCGTTGCGCACCCGCATCGCCCACTCCCGGGCGTCGACGGTCTGGATCTCCAGGTGCTCGGCCGCGTACGCGTCGACCACCCGCAGCCCGGCGTCGAGGTCGTCGACCAGGACGACGCCGCTCTGCTCGCCGCTGAGCGCGGTGGTGACCCGCTCGACGTGCTTGGTGGCCGGCACCTGCCGGGCCAGCTCCCGCTCCACCGCGTCGGCCAGCGCGACCGACGGGGTGACCAGCACGCTGGCCGCGAGCGGGTCGTGCTCGGCCTGGCTGATCAGGTCGGCGGCGACGTGCGCCGGGTCGGCGGTGTCGTCGGCCAGGATGGCGATCTCGGTCGGGCCGGCCTCGGCGTCAATGCCGACCACCCCGCGCAGCAGCCGCTTGGCGGCGGTGACCCAGATGTTGCCCGGGCCGGTGATCATGTCGACCGGGTCGCAGTGAGCGCTGCCCTCGGCGTCGACGGCGGCGCCGTACGCCAGCATCGCCACCGCCTGGGCGCCGCCGACGGCGTACACCTCGTCGACGCCGAGCAGCGCACAGGCCGCGAGCACCCGCGCGTCGGGCAGGCCGCCGTTGTCCTGCTGGGGCGGGCTGACCACCACCAGCGAGCGCACCCCGGCCGCCTGGGCGGGGACCACGTTCATCACCACGGTCGACGGGTACATCGCCAGGCCGCCGGGGACGTAGAGCCCCACCCGGTCGACCGGCACCCAGCGCTCGGTCACCGTGCCGCCGGGGACGACCTGGGTGGTGTGGTCGCGGCGCCGCTGGTCGGCGTGCACTCTGCGGGCCCGGGCGATCGACTCCAGCAGCGCGGCGCGCACCTCGGGGTCGAGCGTCCCCTCGGCCTCGGCGATCGCCTCGGCCGGCACCCGCAGCACCTCCGGGGACACCCCGTCGAACCGCTCGCTGGCCTCCCGGATCGCCCGGTACCCATGCTCCCGGACCGCCGCCACGAGCGGGCGGATCCGCTCGACGGCCACGGAGACGTCGAGCTGGGCACGGGGCAGCAGGCGGCGCGGGTCACGGACCCCGCCGCGCAGGTCGATCCGATTCAACACCCCTGCGAGTCTAGGCGGCCCCGCCGCGGTGGGTCCGCGCTGCCCGTACCGCGGGAGGCGTGAGCCGAGCCACGCCGGGCGCGCCCGGTCGGGCTAGGCTCGACGAGTGACCGCACGGCTGCCGGTGTTTCCGCTCGGAACGGTGCTCTTTCCCGGGCTCGTGCTGCCGCTGCACATATTCGAGGAGCGCTACCGCGCGCTGGTGCGCCACCTGGTCGGGCTGCCCGAGGGGGCATCGCGCGAGTTCGGCGTGGTGGCGATCCAGGCCGGCTGGGAGGTCGCCCCGGGCCCGGGCCGGCCGACCCCGGGCGGCGGCGACGTGACCCTGCACGAGGTGGGCTGCACCGCCGAGCTGCGGCAGGTCACCGAGCTCGACGACGGCGGCTTCGACATCGTCACGGTGGGCCGGCGGCGGTTCCGGATCGCCGACGTGGACCGCTCCGCCGCGCCGTACCTGACCGCCGAGGTGGAGTGGCTGCCCGAGCCGGGCGGCACCGACGAGGTCGCCGAGTTGCTCGCGGCCCGGGTGATCGCGGTCTTCCGGCAGTACCTCGGGCTGATCCGGCCCGATCCGGAGGAGATCTCCGAGCAGCTGCCGGAGGACCCGACCGTCCTGTCCCACCTGGTCGCGGCGACCGCCGCGCTCACCGTGGCCGACCGGCAGCGGCTGCTCGCCATCGACGACACCGCCGCCCGGCTCCGTGCCGAGCTGCGGCTGCTCAACCGCGAGGCGGCTCTGCTGCGCCAGGTGCGGGCGGTTCCGGTGCCGTTGTCGGAGCTGGCGTCGCCCCCGGCCCCCAACTGAGGCCGCCGGCGTCGCCGGGCTCGGGCTCCGGGCGCAGCGACGGCCAGCGCGACCAGCCGGCCAGCAGGGTGTACGTCACGGCCACGGCGAACGCCGGCAGCAGCAGGTCACCGAAGGGCACCGGCAGCAGCCCGAACAGCCACTCGATCCCCCCGGCGCGCAGGTCGGCCGGCTTGGTGAAGGCGGTGCCGTCCGGAGCGTGCGCCAGCAGCCGCTGGTAGCCGGCGAGCCCGACCCGGCGGCCGACCTGCCAGGCGACCAGCGCGGCGCCGAGCGCGCCGAGGGCCGACCCGGCCAGCACGGCGGGGCCCCGGCGGCGGCGCAGCACGACCCAGAGCCCGATGGCGGCGAGCACCCCGAAGCCGAGCCCGAGCAGGCTGAACCAGCCGTCGGCGGCGATCGGCTGCTCCGGCTGCGGTTGGGCGTAGACGGCGCCCGCGGCGGTCTTGACCACCGGGGTGTCCGGGGCCACGGCGGCCCAGAGCAGCCCGAGCGGCACGCCCAGGACGGTCAGCGCGAGCACGATGGCCCCCGTCGCCGCGAGGGGGCGGCGGGGCCGGTCGCCGGAGGGCTCCGGGAAGCCGGCGTACGCCGGGGGCCACGGCGCGGCCGGGCCCGGCCCGGCGTCGGGGTACGGGGCGCTTCCGGGGTACGGCACCGCAGCGTCGGGGGACGGAGCGCTTCCGGGGTGCGGCGAACCGGCGTCGGGCGCGCCGGAGGGTGGGGTCCAGCCGCCGTGCGGGGCGGCCGGCCCGTCCGCCGGCGGGCGGGGCGGCGTGGCGGGGCCGGCGGGCGGGGCGGCGGCGAGGTCCGGCTCGTCGGGACGGTCGACGGGCCGGTACGGATCGGGGGTGTCCGGGCTCACCCGATGATCCTCTCAGTCGGGGCGACGACGCGGGGCGCCGGTGGCCGGACACCCCCTCAGCGGGCGAACGGCTCCAGCATCATCGCGGCGGCGCGCAGCCACGCCTGCCGGGTCTCCGACTGGAGCTGGTGGTACTCGATCGAGGAGCCGGTCTCCAGCGCCGGGTCGTACGGCACCACGGCGACGCCGCGGGTCCGGGTGGCGAAGTGCCGCTCCAGGTCGTCCTGGAGCTGGGATCGGCCCGGCGTCGGGCAGGAGATCAGGGTGACCGCGTTGTCGGCCAGCTCCCCCATCCCCTCCTCGTGCAGCAGGTCCAGCATCCAGTCCGCGCTGAACGCGGCGTCCTCGCGCGGCACGGTGGTCACCACGAGCTGGTCGGCGGCGTGCATGACGGTGCGCCAGTTGGGGCTCTCCACGTTGTTGCCGGTGTCCACGCAGACCACGTCGTGGGTGCGGCGCAGCAGCTCCAGCACCCGCTTGACGGTGAACTGGTCCAGCCGCTGGGCGAACCGGGGGCTCTCCTCGCCGGCCAGCACGTCGTAGGAGCCGTCGGAGGCGTGCCGCAGGTAGTCGTCCAGGGACTCCAGCAGGTCGGCGCCCTCGCGGATCTCGATGTGCGCCAGGTCGCTGATCAGGTGGCGGATGGTCCGGGCGTGCCGGGCGCTGCCGGCGCGCAGCCCGAGGGTGCCGCGCAGTTCGTTGTCGTCCCAGGCCAGCACGCCCCGCCCGCGGACGCTGCCGACGGTGGCCGCGGCGAGCACGGTCGCGGTGGTCTTGTGCACCCCGCCCTTGGGGTTGGCGAAGGCGAGCACCCGGGGCGTGCCCAGGTCGCGGCGCAGCACGCCGGCGGCGCGTTCCTGCTCGTCCTGCGGAGCCTGCGGGCGCCACTCGATCCGGGCCGGCTCGATCCGGGCCGGCTCGACCCGCGCCGGCTCGACCCGCGCCGACTCGACCCGCGCCGACTCGGTCCGCGCCGGCGGGTAGCCCCGGTCGGCGGTCACCGCGGGCGGATACGCCGGCTCGGGGGGACGGGTCGGCTCCGGCGGGTGGGCCGGTCCGGGCCGGTACGACGGCTGCTGCGGGTGCGCCGGCTCGGCCGGGGCATAGCCGGGCCGGTAGCCGTTGTCCAGCAGCGGGGCGTACCGCGACTCGGCCTGCGGCTGCTCGTGCCGGTAGCCGTTGTCCAGCAGCGCGTAGCGGGACTCCGCCGCCGGCTCCGGCGGATAGCCGGGCTCGGCCCGGTAGGCCGGCTCCGGCGGGTACGGCGGCTCGCTCCGGTAGGCCGGCTCCGGCGGGTAGGACGGTTCCGGCGGGAAGGACGGCTCCAGCCGGTACGCCGGGTCGACCCGGTAGGTCGCCTCAGCCCGGTACCCGGGGTCGGCACCGTACCCGGGCTCCACGGGCGGCACGGGCGGCACGGCGGCCGAGGCGCGCCCGGACCAGCCGGCGCCCGACCCGCGCCGCGGCAGCGGCTCGC